>JAYEFV010000506.1:0-7710 GCA_034658755.1 Thermodesulfobacteriota bacterium
AAGGACTTGGGAGCCTTGTTTAGCCTTGCAAGGGAGCCGCACCATCCGGCAGCCACAGGAAACGATTGGATGAAAGATTTGACCCCAATCCAGAAAATTCGGTACTCGCGCAACATCCTGGTGCCGGAAATCGGCATGACCGGACAGCAAAAGCTTTTAAGGGGCCGGGTCCTGGTGGTGGGCGCCGGAGGATTGGGCAGTCCAGCCTTGTTCTACCTGGCCTGTGCCGGCGTCGGGACTATCGGGATTGTGGATGGGGATCGAGTCGAACTGTCCAACCTGCAGCGCCAGATTTTGTATACATTGAGGGATCTGGACGAGTTGAAAACCCATTCGGCCCAAGAAAAATTGCATCGCCTGAACCCGGATGTTTGCATTGAACCGTACAACGAGCCGTTTACTGCAAAAAACGGCCTATCGTTGGTAAGCCGGTATGACTTTGTAATCGAGGCTACGGATAATTTCGAAGCCAAGTTTCTGGTCAACGACATATGTATTCATGCCAAGGTTCCCTTT
Source organism: Thermodesulfobacteriota bacterium (assembly GCA_034658755.1). Classification (GTDB taxonomy): domain Bacteria; phylum Desulfobacterota; class Desulfobacteria; order Desulfobacterales; family UBA11574; genus S5133MH16. The sequence continues at coordinate 517 of JAYEFV010000506.1, forward strand.
TGCCATGCCGGCATCTTGGGCATGTTCGGCCAAGTCATGACCATCGTACCCGGCCAAGGCGCCTGTTACCGTTGCGTGTTCGGCAACATCCCCGAGCCGAATCAGGTATCCTCCACCGACCAAGTCGGGGTTTTGGGGGTAGTGCCTGGCGCGCTGGGGAGCATACAGGCCGCCGAAGCCGTCAAATTCTTGACCGGCAGCGGAAAATTGCTGCTCGGGCGGCTGTTGACCTACGACGCCCTGAATTTGATATTTCGGGAAATCGAACTGCCGCCGCCATGCTGCGACGTATGCCGGGCAGCAAAACTCATCCAATAAAAAAAGGAGATGACCATGACCCAATTACCTCCGCTGATTATTGCGGATCGCACCTTTGATTCCCGCCTGCTGGTCGGGACCGGCAAGTTTGCCTCCACCCAAATCATGCAACAGGCTATTGCGGCCTCCGGAGCCGAGATTGTCACCGTGGCTCTGCGCCGTGTTGATTTGAGCAATCCCCAGGACAACCTCATGGAAGCCGTTGATAGAGATCGCTACCTGTTTTTGCCCAACACCAGCGGCGCCAGGGATGCGGAGGAAGCCATGCGTCTGGCACGAATTGCCCGGGCAGCGGGATGCGAGCCGTGGGTCAAGCTGGAAGTTACTCCCGATCCCCATTATTTACTGCCCGATCCGGTAGAAACTCTAAAGGCGGCCGAAATTCTGGTTAAAGAAGGATTCAAGGTACTTCCTTATATTAATGCGGACCCGGTCCTTGCCAAACGCCTGGAAGAGGTGGGAACGGTTACGGTAATGCCTCTGGGGGCCCCTATCGGAACCAATCGAGGTTTGAAAACACGCGACTCGATTCAGATCATCATCCAACAGGCGCAGGTACCGGTGGTGGTGGATGCCGGACTGGGAGCACCTTCCCATGCGGCAGAAGCCATGGAGATGGGCGCTGATGCCGTTTTAATCAACACCGCCATTGCTACAGCCGGCGATCCGGTAGGCATGGCAGAAGCCTTCCGGCTGGGTGTGGAGGCCGGGTTTAAAGCATACATAGCAGGTCTTGGCCGACATTCTTGGGAGGCGGAAGCCAGCTCTCCTTTGACCGGATTTTTAAGGAGCAACCACGCATGAGTTTCTGGCAAAAAATCATTCAATATCGATGGGATCGGATCGAAGCGACGATTTCCCGCAAGACGGCCCAAGACGTTCGGCAGGCCTTGAGAGCGCCTACTCGAAATTTTGACGATCTGTTGGCGCTACTCTCTCCGGCTGCAGCCGGCTTTCTGGAAGAAATGGCTCTAGCGGCCCATGGGCTGACGGTTCAGCGCTTCGGCCGGACCATCCAAATGTTCGCCCCTGTTTATATATCCAGTGAATGTACCAATTCCTGTGTATACTGCGGGTTCAACCGCCACAATCAAATATCACGCGCCACCCTTAGCGTAGCGGAAGTGGAGAAGGAAGTGATGTTTTTGCACGGACAGGGATTCCGTCACGTGCTTTTGCTGACCGGTGAGTCACCACACCACGCACCGGTGGAGTACTTGATCCGCATCGCCCGTAAATTGCGGCCGCTTTTAGCGTCCATATCCATCGAAATCTATCCGCTAACAACGAATGACTACCGCCGTCTGATCCAAAACGGCGTGGACGGATTGACCGTTTACCAGGAAACCTACCACATAAAACGGTATGCCGAGGTCCATCCAGCCGGCCCCAAACGCAACTACCGCTGGCGTCTGGAAACCCCGGATCGCGGAGGTCAGGCCGGATTTCGTCGCCTGAATATCGGCGTTCTATTAGGATTGTCCGACTGGCGCGTGGACGGCGCCTTCGTGGGGTTACACGCCGCCTATCTGGCGCGCCGCTACTGGCAAAGCCACGTGTCGGTCTCCTTTCCACGCCTGCGGCCTGCGGCCGGAGGATTTCAACCCCAATTTCCCGTAAACGACGCTCATATGGTGCAGCTCATGTGCGCGCTGAGACTCTGGTTGCCCGATGCAGGCCTGGTCCTGTCCACGCGCGAACCCGCCAGCCTGCGCGAGAATCTGCTGCCCTTAGGCATTACCCAAATGAGTGCGGGCAGCAAAACCGCACCGGGCGGTTATGTGGCCAAAGAAAACGTCGAGGGCCAGTTCGAGATCAGCGATCTTCGCAGCCCACAAGAAGTAGTCAGCATGATCGCCGCCCACGGCTACGAGCCGGTCTGGAAGGATTGGGATTCGAGCTTCTTGAGCGCGGCACAGCTTTGAGACCTTTGCAAAAGGAGCCATTTATGCCGATTCATATCACACTCAACGGTAAACCCCACGCGGTTGAACACCGCATGGATATCTTATCGTTGCTGGAAACATTGAAGGTACCTCCGGCTAGTGTTGTGGTGGAGCGCAACCGAAATATTTTACACCGGGACATGTTTGATCGCATTGTTTTAAAAGACGGTGATGAACTGGAACTCATTCGATTTGTAGGTGGCGGATGAATCGTAAAGAACGTTTGGTAAAATTAAAGGCCATCGATATTTATCCGGTCACCTGCCAAAAACTTTCGGAAGGCCGAACCAACCTGGAAGTGTTGGCGGCGGTCCTGGCGGGCGGCGCTAAAATCATTCAGTTGAGGGAAAAGCATTGGGACAAGAAGGATCTCTATGAACTGGCCATCAAATTCCGCGAACTCACCCGCAGCCACGATGCGCTTTTGATTATTAACGATCATGTGGATGTGGCCCTGGCTGCAGGAGCCGACGGGGTCCATCTGGGTCAGGAAGATCTGCCCATTAGGGCGGCACGAAAAATCGCCCCGGAGCTGATTATAGGCGCTTCCAGCCACAATCTCATGGAAGCCCTAAAGACCGAGCAAGACGGAGCCGATTACGTGAACATCGGTCCCATTTTCCCCACTAAGACCAAAGAAAATACGGGTCCTTTTCTGGGACCTGGAGCCATCAGTGAAATCGGGCCCCAGCTCACGGTGCCTTTTACCACCATGGGCGGTATCAATCCGGACAATATCAGTCTGGTTCTGGAAGCGGGTGCACGCCGTGTGGCCATGATCACCGGCATAACGCGTGCTGCGGATATCGCCGATAGGGTGCGCCGGCTCCGCAAAACCATCACGGATTATTATGACCATTCTCCTTAGCCGATTCGGAAATTCTATCCCGTTGTAAGCGGGACAAATAAAGGGATTTGCTTATGGCTTGAATTTTTTCCTCGGAACTGGCATGGCGGAAGGGCGGCACAGAGGCCGCCCTTTTAAACGCTAGAGATGTAGCCTCCCCGGCGCATAAGAAAGCAAAAACCATAATAAATTGTTAATAATATTTAACGCCAACTCCAAAACGAGAAGCGTCTTCGCTGCTCATTTCCTTCCACCATCTTACTTGAGCGAGCGATGCGGTTCGCAGCCCATGGCACAGTTCCGGTGCAGAAGTATCAAACGAGCAGGTTTTCACCTTGAAGAAGATATTCGTTCCTTCTTTGAAAAATGAATCAGACTCGAAATACATGCCGCCTTCACCGCAGTTAAGCATTTTGGCATTAAAGGTTTTATCTTTATTAAAACAGTTGTATATAACCGATGCTTCACATTGATGGCGTTTATTAGATCTTTTTTTCATAGGAAATAAAAACTCCTGATTTGTGGCGGATTCGGGGTTTCATCCATAGATTGTTCCTACTTGCTCGGTTTAAGGCACGGTCAGGTTAAGAATATTGTTGTAACTCCCGAAGCAGTTTAAACAAGTCTGGTGGTTTTGGGGATCTTCTTTCCACTGCCCGTCAACAAGAAATTTATACTCGTAGCTTCCGGGGGGTAGAATCACAGCCTTATTCCACACCCCATTCCCATCCTGCTTCATAAGATGTTTTTTGGGATTCCAATTATTAAAATCTCCCATCAAAATGACCTCGTTAGCACCTGATAAATCAATGGAAAATGTTACCTTTTTCCGCTTGATTTTCTTTTTTGATTTGACCGTTGCCATGCCGTACCTCCTCATATAAAATTGCTTCGAGATTTTATGTCATTTCCACTGAAAATATATTATTACAAAATTAATCTGTCCATAGACGGAAGGCTTCATTTTGATGGTGGGAACCCCTATGATGCGGGAATTTATCCCACGCAATCGGGAGAAAAACTGATAAGATAGATTTTTGTGGACAGGCTTATTTTTTCCACAGATTAAGCCAATCAACAAGTTGGATTCCCGAATTATACGTGTGATGATCTATTTGTTTAATCTTACACTACAATGTTATGGGGCTATTCCCCAAATCCATAGTGAAACATTTCGTATTCGGTTTTTCCCCCAAGTAAAGCATCTATCTTATCTTGAGTTTCCTGTCTTTCCTTACTTAACAACCATTTTTCCCAGTAATCAGAGGACTTCCAGGTACTGATGACCAGAAACGTATCGGGTTTATCGAGGCTTTTTAACGTTTCACCGGAAATATAACCTGACTGGTTTGTAGCAAGGACTCTCATTTGTCTAAACAGAGGTATCATTTCCTTGGCCTTGTTTTCCGGTACAGCCCGTTTAATTAGAATTTTAACAGCCATTTTGTCCTCCTTTCATGTAAGATTAGCTTTTATGGGAATTATTCATGATACACATGTGCCCGGGTTACCGGCAACGTATTGTCCAATCCTTTGGAGACAAGAATCTGAAACAGTCGAGAATTGCCGTACTTAAATCCTGCTGCCGTACTGTTTAAGAACAGGCGCCATTGCCTCACAAACGTTTCATCAAACAATTTCCTGATTTTCTCTATATTTTCTTCAAAATTTTCTGCCCATTTTTCAAGAGTTTTTGCATAGTGAAGCCGCAAATTCTCTACATCCAGAATGGAAAAACCGGTTTTCCCCATTTCTTGCACAATTTCGTGAAGTGTCGGAATATAGGCCCCGGGAAAGATATAACTAAACGTCCATGGATCGCTGGCAGACGGGGCATCTGTCCCAATTGTATGCAGCAGAGCCAGCCCGCCGGTTTTTAATAAGTCCGAAACTTTTTGAATAAAAGTAGGAATAAATTTTTTCCCGACGTGTTCCATCATACCGATGGAAACTACTTTGTCGAACTTCTCGCCTAACTGTCTGTAATCCTGGCACAAAACCTTAAGCTGATTTTGAAGCCCCAATTCTTCGATTTTACGATTGGCGTATTGGAACTGATTTTTCGATAGCGTAATTCCAACTCCGCTTATGCCATATTTCCGGGCTGCATAGATAAGCATTCCGCCCCAGCCGCACCCAATGTCAAGAAGCGATTCATTAGGCTTAAGCAAAAGTTTGCGGGAAATATGTTCGTATTTGTTCAATTGTGCCTGTTCCAGAGAATCGTCCGGCTTTACAAAATACGCACAGGAGTAAGTCATGGTCTTGTCAAGATAGAGTGCATAAAATTCATCGCCCCTGTCGTAATGAAAGGAAATGTTTTTTGGGGCTTGTCGCAGGGTAGAACTGTTTAGCAGCGAAAGGATAAGCGGTCGAATTTTTTGCCAGAAAGATAACCGGTAATCGTCAAAATCAATGGCGAATCCCAGACGAAAAAGTTTTAGAAGATCCTTCTCTATTTCCAGATCTCCCTCCATATAGGCTTCTCCAAACCCTAAAAATCCTTTTCTGATGATTTTTTTGGTACAATTTTTAGTTTTCAGGCGTAATATTACCTCTGGAAAGTTTCCAAAGCGTATGGCATCACCATCCCAGAATTCTATGGCAAAACATGCTCTTGGGTCGGCTTGATGCATCATTTGGGCGATATTTTTGATAACCTTTTTCATATGGCATAAACAGGTTGTCATTAAAAGACTTGTGATTTGGTCAGGTTGTAAAATTTCCCTAATTTTTTTACATATCAAACCATAATTCATTTTGTCCATAGAGGCAAGTCTTTATTTTAATGGTGGAAACCCCTGTGAAGCGGGAATTTATCCCATTTAATCGGGAGAAAAACTGATAAGATGAATGAAATTGTATGGGGGGTGATTATGAATCTTCCTACTTGGCGGGATTGTTTTCTAATAACGCGGATATCTTTTGCTTCAGTTCATCGGCGGCAGAGTGGCTCTTGAGCAAATATCCATCAGCTTGAGAAAAACGGTGATCAAACAAGTAATTGTGGTATGGAGCAATGATAAGCACCGGGAGATTTGGTTCTTGTATTTTAATGTTACGTAAGACATCCCATACGAGAAACCCATACTTCAGGTAAAGGTTAAGGAGCACTATATTAGGTTTAAATGATAAAATGTTTTTACTAACTGACTCGATATCATCCGTGGCTTCGATTCTGTGGCTTTCACCGGCAAGCCCTTCTCTGCATAAATCCTTTGCCCACTCCTGATCATCTATGATAAGTATGTTTGCCATTATGTTTCCTGCCGCATGCAGAATCATCTGAATTTAGATTTTTTATAAGGTATTGAATCCTTTTAAAATTCCGCAATCCCGATTTTTCATTCCCTTCCCGCTCGTGCCTCGCAGTGCCAAGAGGGCGCATTTGTTTCACTCAACAATCTCAAGTATTGCTCGTTTTTTTGTTTTTGATGAGGTTTCAGATGACGTTTCCGATCAGGAATTCCTTTATGCTTTCCTTAATATTACCCTCGGGCAACTCCTTTAAATAATTAAAACAATTTATACACAAACAGACACGATCTTGGTTCTCAAGGATTGCTTGAGAAGGCACCTTTTCACCGCATAAGTCACAGGAACAGCTTAATCCATGAACATTCCCACCATAAACTGTATGACTTTTTGCCAGATATTGGATGCCGATTCCATAGCAAGAAATGCCACTTTTTTTTCTTTTCTTGCACCATTTTACTCTCGCCCTGTAGGCCTTAAAAGCTTCAGGCCCAGACTCGTCAGATGAATGATTTTCCATTTTAATACAAATATCTGATCCCGGTTGGAGAGTTCTTTCTGACTCGAAATACATACCGCCCAGGCCTCTGTTATACATTTTGGCATGATAATAACTTTCCGTATCATAATTTGCATACATGATAGGGGCTTCATAAGCATTACGAGAATAAGCTCTTTTTATTAATGTAGACATTTTTTCAGTAACTTCTCAATAAGTTCCGGTAAATTAGATGATGATATTATAACTTTTCTAAAAAAATATGGTAAAAAATGAAAAAAGTTCTGGGCAAACCCATTTCATTGTGCTATGCGCATAATGTATGAAAA
>JAYEFV010000507.1:0-7710 GCA_034658755.1 Thermodesulfobacteriota bacterium
GATCAGCAATGTAGGTCAGCCCCGGCTAAATCGAGAATAAGAATCAATATTGATGGCTTCGTAAAAAGTCCAAAAACATCCTTTTTTGTCATTCCGGCGAAAGCCGGAATCCAGTAAATTCAATGGTTTCTGGATGCCGGATCAAGTCCGGCATGACGGTTTTAGGACTTTTTACGATTTCATCAACTTTAGCTCACTGTTCCGGTTTATCCGGGTTAGGTGCTTTTCGAAAAAAGTTAATGCAGGATTTGGGTTACAAATTTTCTACATATTCATGAAGCATCGGGTGGGTACACACTTCATAGTATTTTTGATCTGTCTGCCGAATAACACGTAATTCATCAGGGACAACTTCCGGAATAGGGGCCTCCCGTATGACTAAACGCTGATACTCTCCTGTTACGGTAGGAAATTTTCCTGTATTAATTTTAATTTTCTCCTTTTGCAGGTCCGGGATGTGGCATTCTATTGACTTTAAGTTGATCTCTTTTGACAGTTTCTCAAAACCCTCTGGGTTCAATTCAATCCCATTTATATTATAACGGAATAACATATCATCTGTTGAGGCAATAGAATCTTTTTCTGATGCGGATTTATAGACGTAGAGATTAAAGGGTTTTTTATTATTGTGGGTCGGTTTGTGAAATGGTTTTGCGCATTTAGACATCCGGTCAGCTGCATTGATGGCCGGTGAGATAATAATTCGATGGTCTTCATCAAAAAGAAACGTAGGAGAACTGTCATTATAACAAATGCCGATTCCCAGTTCGAGTACCGGGAGGTTGTGTTGCATGCTATTCTCATTATATCGCTGCACGATAAGAAGCATTTTCATTGCAAGTCCGCAGGCACGAGCAACGCAGTACCATCCTTCCGGGGTGTCTTGGTGTTCGATTATGGACAGAATAATCGCATCACCCTCAATAAATAGCTTTTCGGCGTCGTATTTAAATAAGATTCCGGTTATGGGAGCAAAAAAATTGAGACTAAAAAATGATGCTGGATTTAATCCTCTTTTCTTCATTTGATAGGTGATATTTGTGGAGTCACGTATATCTGCCTTGATGATCACATGATTGACGATCGGCTTTGCTTCGAGTATTTGTTCATTCGGCGCTAAAAACTCATATAGGAGACGATTTTCGTGAGATAGATCGATAATCCTTTTTTCCGAAACCAGGTTCATAGAGTCCATGGTTTGTTTAAGCATCGTAAAATTTTGCAAATCTCTGTGATAACGGGCAAAACCGTTGAGAAATCGTATTAAATACTTTTTTTTGTCCTTTCTGGTAATTTTTTTCAGATGCATTAGTTTTTTCTTCAGCGGCACCAGGGAAAACGACTTACCATAAAATCCTTTTAATCGATTAAATTGACTTACAATCCTCCTCCTTTGTCCTGGTTTGGTCAGAAATTGTAAAACCTGGTGGGGTACCAGAGGAGGGCAGTAGTCAAGATAAACCGACTGCATTTCATAAGCTGCTGTGATTCTTTTGATAAGACCGGCCTTTTTAAATTTTCTGTAAATAAAGTTTAAAAGTTTTTCTTGTTGTTGGATCTGCTTCTTTAGCTTTATAAGTGCCTTTTTATCCCCATTTTGTCTTTTTAGGATTTTATAGCGCTCTTTTGATTGAAAACTATTGAACAGAATGTCAATGTTATCAATTTGCTTTAACCAGACATCTATTTCCTGATAGCGGGTATTGGGATCATTTTTTGCTGTTTTTGCAATCTTTTGGTTGAAAATTTTGGTGCCCTGTTTTGATCCTTCCGAAGCTGACAAATTTTTCAAAAAGATTTTCAGGAGAATATTTCTTAAAAAACCTCTTATTAAAAATAACAACTTATTGTAATTATCCGGATCTTCAAAACGATGGCCTATCAATATATATTCATCAATCATAAAGAAATCGTCAGAGGGATTTTCTGTATGGAGTATGGGGTTGGAAAAGACATCATCCGGAAGATTTATCTCGATCCCGAAAATTGCCTCACGCATTTCTTTTAAGTCTTTACGCTGAACATCAATCAGATTCCCGCAAAGTTCTTGGCCCACATTAAGCAAAATCGATTGCTTCTGTTCCTGAATATCAGACAGTTTATCTTTAATTTGTATGTACTTACTTAAACTCAGGTTTTTTGATATTTCATATTTTTGAGCAACGGTGTTTAGTTTTCGAGCATAATTGTTAAGATAATCTATCAATGCTTTAAACTGACGCTGAATTTCTCCTGTTAACATCTTAACAATTGCAATTTGAGCCATCAGGTCGATTTGGGGCTCGGAGTCCAACTTTGCTTTATTGATCGCTTCTTGCAACACATCACTGCAAAGACGTCTGAAGTCATCTCTTTCCTTGGCCGGGCTCGACGCTCTATCTGTGCCCAAAATTTTTTCCACACGGGCATGTTTGCCAAGAAGCTGGCGTATTACTTTATTGGCTGATTTGCAAAGCGCCGGACTCAGGTGAACATCGTAGTGAATATTATCCACACCCGGAACCAGTTTATCCAAGGAAAACGCTACCGAATAAGTTGCAAGCGGTAAGTCTTTCAGGCCGGATGACTTTGAGAAGAATGTAAATATTTTTTTTAAATACATATGCAGCGCCTGTTACGGATTATGCATAAAAACGTCTCAGTAAATCATTTTTTTTAACGGATAAATTTAAAATCATAATTCATTTCAAAGACTATTAATATATCATTATATGCTCAATATGTCCAACAAATTAAATCTTTTGGATGTGTTTGATACGGTTCATTGTTGTTTCATCACACACGGTAATTGTACATCAAATCCTAATTCATATTTTACAAGCAATAAAGAATTATGTTAATAGTATTAAGATATATGATCAACCGAAATCCGGGATAGCGAGCTTTTAGATAATAAAATCAGTTCATTTAAAAGGAGGATCCCATGACACTAAAGATTACCTGGTACGGGCATGCTTGTTTTTTGATTGAAACCGACACAGCAAAATTGCTGGTGGATCCCTTTCTTAGCGGCAATCCCTTTTCTCCTGTTCAAGCAGACGAGGTGGAAACAGATTATATCCTTGTTTCACACGGGCACGGGGATCATCTGGGGGATACCATAGAAATTGCAAAACGAACCGGGGCAACCGTGATCTCAAATTTTGAAATTCAAAACTGGATAATTAACCAGGGAATTAACAACGTTCATCCCCAGCACATCGGTGGAGGGTTTGATTACCCCTGGGGCCGTGTAAAATTAACTATTGCCCATCATGGATCAGCCCTTCCGGATGGAACTTACGGCGGTAGTCCATGTGGTTTTTTGTTTTACATACAGGGGAAAAAGATATATCACGCATGTGACACAGGCCTTTTCTTTGATATGAAACTTATCGGTGAAGAAGGGATTGACCTGGCCATTTTGCCCATCGGTGACAATTTTACTATGGGACCCGACGACGCCCTGCGGGCAGTCAGGCTTATAGAACCCAAGCAGGTGGTGCCTGTTCACTATGATACGTTTGATATAATTAAACAGGATCCGTATGACTGGGCCGCCAGAGTGGAAAAAGAGGCCTCGGCAAAGGTCACGGTAATGAAACCCGGCGATTTTCTGGAACTTTAATCCTAATGACACAAAGAGATTATTATCAGATTTTAGGTGTGGATAACAACGCCGCCTCAAAGCGGATTAAAGAGGCATACCGAAAAATGGCATTTAAATATCATCCGGATCGAAACAAAGAGAATGTGGAAGCTGCTGAAAAAATGAAGATTGTGAATGAAGCCTACGCTGTTCTATCGTCCCCGGAGAAAAGACGCGAGTATGATTCATTGCGGCAGCGGTTCGGATCTTCTGCATACAGCCGGTTTAGAAACAATTATTCTGAACAGGATATTTTCAGCGGTTCGGATATCAATCATGTTTTTGAGGAAATGGCCAAAGCATTTGGATTCAGGAGTTTTGACGATATTTTCACGGAATTTTATGGTAAAGAATACCGAAGATTTGAATTTAAGAGACAGGGTGTTTTTGGCGGAGGATTTGTCTTTACCGGTCCTCTGAGAAGGGGAAAATACGATCAATCCCAGTTTCCACTGACGGGCAAGCTTGGGAAACTGTCCCGGTATGTTTTAGAAAAGGTTAGTGGTACTGAGTTGCCGGGAAACGGCGCAGACATTAATGATGTTATTCGTTTGAGTCCCATGCAGGCTCAGAAAGGAGGTCCTTACGCGTACTTTCTTAAAAAAAAGTCCAAAAAACTGGTCGTCAAAATACCTCCGGGAGTCAGAGATGGGCAGAGAATAAGGCTAACGGGAATGGGGGAAGATGGAAAGGGCGGGGGAAAACCCGGAGACCTTTATCTGAAAGTTCAAATCAAAAAATCTTTAATTCAGAAAATAAAGCAGACTATCTCTGATCTTACTAAATAGTTTCCATCCAGAAATGGCCCTTTTCCGCAATCTCTGCGTCAATCTGCGGAATTACTTGTGCGGCGTACCACTTGTACGCCTCCGCGCAATTCCTTGATTTCCTTGACCTTGCGAAAAATTGCTCATTTCTGCATTGGAAACTTAAATGGACGGGCATTAAATAGTTTAAAAAGGACGGTCAATAAATGTGTTTACACCAAAAACTGGCATGCGCATGCAAAAGAAATAAAGCCTATCTTTTTCACAGGGATAATGTTCTTCCTGAACGGGTTGTTATAAATCTGTATTGCCCTGAATGTGGGAGCCTGACGAACAGAGATGAATCAACAATGCTTGAGGATATGGGATGGCTCATTGAGTACGATATTGAGGTCGCCCGGTTTTATCTAAATCTTAAAGGTATAGACAATCCCGTAACTCCGGAATTCATTTTTGATGAGGGGTACTGTTCCTGGTACGGCATGAGCCCAAACGATATGGAAGAAAATGCACGGGTTCACCAGGAGTTAATGCCATTGCAAAAAAAAGATAAGCTGCTGTATTTCAATGAGTTAAAAAGGATACGACTATCTCAATTTGCAGAGCTCAAAAAAGCGGGTTGGCGCAAGGCACAAAACATTTGATAATTCGGTCAATTTTCCATTAACCGGCCCCTTTAAGGCCGATCGCCTCGGCCACTTCCCGCATGCCCATAATCGTATCCGTAATAAGGTCTGTGAGTTCCATGCCCAGCATTTGAGCGCCTCTGTCAATAATGGATCGGTCGACTCCGGCCGCAAATCTTTTATCTTTCCATTTTTTTTTGACGGATTTGGCTTTCAAATCCATCACGCTTTTGGAAGGGCGAACCAGGGCCGTTGTCACCACCAGCCCGGTGAGTTCGTCGATGGCATAAAGCACCTTTTCAAGTTCTGTTTGCGGCTCCACATCCGTACAAATTCCCCAGCCGTGACTCACTACCGCCCGTATGTATTCCTGTGGCCATGAATTTTCCTTTAAAATTTCCTCGGTCTTTTGGCAGTGTTGCTCCGGGAACTGTTCATAATCAAGGTCATGGATTAGACCGATAATCCCCCATTTTTCTTCGTCCTCTCCTCGTTTGCGGGCAAAATAGCGCATCACCCCTTCAACGGCCAGAGCGTGTTTTATAAGGCTTTCATTTTTATTGTACTCTGTTAAGAGGTTATAGGCCTGCTCACGGGTAGGTATTTTTGAACTCATTGTATTATCTCCTTTTTGAGGGCGTTCCGCCGGGTTTTTCAAATCCATCATAGGACCCGATATCCTTACCAATTCCAAAATACATTTTCAATGAAGATTATACTGAATTCAGAATTTTGGGTCACGTCTGTGCTTGACTCTTTATTATACAGGAATTTCAGGGATCATTTTAAAACGCTAAGGGTTCACGAAAAAATAAATTTACAATTCAATATGACATTTTTTTGTCACATCATTATATCTTGTGGCAATATCTACCTGTTTTAAATTAATGAAAAAGAATCGGAGGATCGGCATAACCCATTAAAAATAAATAGTATTTGCAATGAAATTGCCTATAAAAAAACTATGGCATGGGTTTTGCTCATATATTTGCTCATATAATAGAACAATGGAGGTTCACTACTCAATGGAAGCAACTAATTCGGCTCAAGTCTTTGAAGGGATCAATAACGATTCGAAAGAAAAACCTTATAATGAACCCATGTTTTTCTTCAAGGGTGTCATTATTGGAGGTTCTTTCAGTCTTATTCTCTGGGCGATTATATTCTGGGTAATCACCTGATTATTGATAAGCATTCACGATTTCGTATGCTTAGGGTTCGTGTAATATGTGTAACTCTTTAAGGACTTCAAAAGCTTTTAAACTCATAACGATATATTGAAGATTCAAGCAGATTACTATATTTGTGAAATAAATCTTGAAATTGAAAACCTAACGGTATAACCATAAACTATTATTTGCTTGACTTTAAACACTGAAAATTTACACACCACAAGATTTAATTTTAATGCTGTAATTTCATATTGTTATCATAAAGGATAACAGACTATATGAGGGGCTGATGCAATCCAATAAGGTGGTAGTACGATTTAAAGACGGTACCATAATTAAGGGTAATACCAGTGATTTATTTCCAAATAAGCCACACTTTCACCTCAATCATCATTTGGATGGTAAGATTGAGCAAGTTGATGTCGAAGAATTAAAAGCGGTGTTTTTCGTTAAGGATTTCAAAGGCAATAAGGATCATAAGAAAAAATATGATGATGAATTCCATGGGGCAGGACGCAAGATTGTAGTTGATTTTAATGATGGTGAGTCAATTATCGGTTATGCTCTTGGTTATTCACCTGATCGCAAGGGCTTTTTCATAACACCAGCTGATTTGAGTGGCAACAACGAACGTGTATTTGTAGTAAAATCAGCCACAAAAAATATTAAGTTCCTATAATAATAATGGGAATAAGCAAAGGTGCTTCAATTTATCGTAAAACCATAGGAAAGAACAAACGGGACGCAAATGATTTCATGCGTTCCTCTCGATTAGCTCAAACCGATTTTCTCTTGCAATTTTTTCACCCTTTCTGGATGCACGACTCACCGCAGATTGGCTTAAATTAAGCTTTTTTACAATCTCAATGCCGGAAAGATCAGGCCGTTTGCCTTGGGGGATTCCTTTTTCAACAAACCCTCGATATCTTCTTCGGGCCAGACTTTTTTTGTAGGAAAACAGCCCATAAATATAATCTACCTTCTGCCATTTTTGCTTTGTTTTATTTGAGTCAAGTAGATACCCCAGAAAATTTATTATCGCCTTGTCGCGGAAATTCCATTAATGGGCAATCCACCTGTCCAATATCATGGTCATTCATATGTTATTGAGTTGATCACGTATATTCTTATTTGGACCCCATAAGGCACACAAAGAGCCCCAATGAATTTTTGTTATCTTATTTAGACATTTAAGAAGTTCATTGTTTTGCAAACCATTATAAAATACCTTTCTTTCTTTAAAAACGAATATGATGTATCCATTTACACGTATACTTCTTATATCATCAAAATTGGCCGTTATGATAGCATCGCTTCGGTACATATATAATCGAACCTCACGAGATTCAAAATCCACAACTATTTTGTATGCAAATTTCTGCAGAATTTTCCCATAAAGATAAGGGATAATACAGAGGAAAATTAAAGTAATTATGCCGTATGAACTTAGATATCCTACTTTTAAAATAGTAAACGCTATTACAAACAATATACAAACCCAAGCAAATTTATCCAAG
>JAYEFV010000508.1:0-1798 GCA_034658755.1 Thermodesulfobacteriota bacterium
CATCTTTCTCTTCTTAAAATAATTTGGGTTATAGATATTGTTAAATCTAACTGGAAGTAAGTTCTCAATAAACTCTGGTGTATTAAATAATCATATTGGCCCGGCTCCATAATTTATTGAAAAGTTACAACTGGAAAAGCAAATTTATTAATAATATAAGATAATTATTTTCTTTAGTCAAGGATAAAGACGAACAGGATATGTGCGAATGTTTGGCCGGATTTATTAATCTTTTAATACTATATCAGATAAAAACAGAAGAGCCGAAGACAAGCGAATACCTTCTTTTGTGATAAGGTCCACATCTAACCTTCGTGGCGAGTACAGAAGAAATGTGTATCTTCAGGATTAATTTTTTATTTGCCTCCATACAGTTCTTTTATTTTAGACCTGTCCGGCAAACCATCTTCCAGACAAGGGAAATCAGTTATAAATTCCACATATTGGGGTTTCTTGTAGCTGGCCATACGTTCACCAACAAATTTTATAAGCGCTTGATGCTCCATCTTTTCACCCGCTTTTAACAGGCACACAGCCTTGATTCCTTCTTTCCACTTGGGATCAGGGACTCCAAAAACAACAGCTTTTTCAACGGATGGATGCTGGAGGATCACTTTTTCAACCTCCACGGGATAGACATTTTCACCGCCCGGTTTGATAAGCTCCTTTTCGGCCTTACGGCCTGAAAACCATAAAAATCCATCTTCATCGAAACGGCCCAAATCTCCGGTATGGTGCCGGCCTTCTCGGAATGTGTATGCCGTGTCTTCCGGGAGACCCCAGTATCCTTTAAAGATCAGAGGACCCTTCACGGTAATTTCACCCACCTGCCCGTTCGGAACCGGATGATCATAATCATCGACAATCCTTACTTCTCCAAGGGAGATTATTTTACCGGCGGAACCGGGCCTGTCATTGTAACGCCCCATGGTTACCAAACCGGTTGTCTCTGTTTGTCCATAAATACTATAAAAGGTTCCGCCGGTGGCTTTTTGATATTTCTCGATGGTCTCCGGTGTATCCAGCCCTATCACGGCCCTGATGCTTTTGATATCTTTACCTGTTTGCTCATGCGCTTCAAGGATGGAGGCGAGTATGGGGGAGAAATCAAAAAATAGAGATACTTTTTTTTCTTCGATAAGTTCAACCGCCTTTTCAGCATCAAATTTATTCATGTTGACATTCAGTGCACCGGCTTGAAAACTGTTTGTGGCCATAAAAAAGCCGCCCACATGAAACATGGGCAAAAGATTTAAATGCACATCTTGTGACGTTAAACTGAAGCAATAATTCAAATGCAAACCGGCACATAAAAGATTGCTGTGACTCAGCAGCGCGCCCCTGGGTCTTCCTGCTATAGCCGCAGTATGATTAATGACAAATCCATCATCATTGGAAACATCCGCCGCTTCAAAATCACCACGGTTATTCATCAAGGAGTCAAACTCAATAAAATTGCCGTCTCCGGGCTTGAGAGTGTAATAATCTTTTACTGAAGGAAGTTTATCCTTTATACCATTGACTAGTTCTTGAAACTCTGCATCAACAAAAAGAACTACAGGCGAACAATCATTCAGGTTAAAAATGATTTCATCAGCCGAAAGACGCCAGTTAATCGGCAGGATAATGGCCCCCAATGCCGCCGCCGCACCGTAAAGGAGAAAATATTCAAGGCTGTTTTTTCCTAACACTCCTATGCGATCGCCTTTTTTAATATTGGATCTTTGCAAACCGCAGGCCAGGCGATCGACCAGCTCTTTAAAACGGTTAAATGTTACACTCCTGTTGTCGTCGGCTT
>JAYEFV010000509.1:0-7703 GCA_034658755.1 Thermodesulfobacteriota bacterium
AATGGAATCCCACGAAGTTTCTGGGTGATTACGGCTACAATCATTGGCATGGTCGCTTTTTTCAGCTTTAGAATCGGTGTTGATCCGATTTTGGAACGGTTTTTGAGAGTTTCCAAGGAGGCTTCGCGACTCGATTTCTGGCGAGACAGCCTGGTGATTGTAAAGGATCACCCCTTTGGAATCGGCCTTGCAACGTTTAAGCAGGTGTTTCCGGTTTATAATGTCTCCACCATTTCTGAAACAACGCCCTATTATGCCCACAACGACTATCTGCAATTACTGGTTGAGACCGGGTGGATCGGCTTTGCGGCACTTGTGGGCGGGTTTTATATTTTTCTGGTTAGAAGTTTTCGCAAGGTAAGGCGCATGAGCTTGCAAGCTGATCCGTTTCGATTTTTCCTTACCATCGGCGCCTTAAGCGGCCTTGTTTCCATAGCCTTTCACAGCTTCTTTGACTTTAACCTTCAGATGCCGGCCAACTGCGTCTACTTTGTCATGTTGATCGGGATTGTTGATGTATGTCTATGGCATGGAGGTGAGGAAGAAGGTTGGAAGGGAAGAAGGTTGGAAAGTGGGAAAGTGAGAAAGTGAGAAGGTTGGAACATAGGGTAAATGGGAAATAGATTGAAAAATGTCGTCATTAAAAGTTTAGTCACGCTGGTTCTGGTTGGGTTGTCCGCGTGGCTTATCGTCCATAACTGGCAGTATCGGACAATATATCATGAAAATTACAGCTTTGGGACAAAAGATACGAAAAAGTTCAAACACTTTCCCCGAGCCCTTTATAATTTCGGCCTCAACGCTTGGTTTCAAAACGATTCTGATGTTGCCGCCCGATTTTTTCGCCAGACTGTATTGCAGGACATTTTTTATATGAATGCCTGGCTAAAGTTGGCCCAGGCTGAAATTGTTCTGGGGAATCCGGACACGGCTCGAAGCATATTACAGTTTTCAAACCGTTTGGCTAAAAATGTGTATCGCTGGAAATGGGATCAGATCCTTTTGGCCCACGAGCTGGGGATGAAAGAAATTGTTTTAAGTAACATCAATTTTCTGATCCATCACCGCAAAAAGGTGCCAGACGCGTTTCAAGTGCTTGACACTCACCTGAAAGGAAACGTAATGCTTGAGGTTAACGTACTGGATACAGGCAATTTGATCCCTTTTCTTGAATGGCTGATGCGCTGGGGCCGGGTGAATGATGCTCAGATTGCCTGGAACAAGATTATTTCGTCCGGAATTCAAGATGAAAATATCCGATTGAATTATATACACTTTCTTGTAGACAGGAAACGCATTCCCCTGGCAGCTGAGATATGGAGATCCAATACCGGCATTAAGGGTATGACCAACTCCGGGTTTGAGAGTCAAATGACCGGACGCGGATTTGACTGGCGTTATACCGCAAATAGTAAGGGCAAGTGGGCGATACGGCGGTCCATGTCCGAGGATTTTTCCCGAACCCATAGCCTGAAGATTATATTTGAGGGAAAGGAAAATATCTCATTTGGCCACCTGTACCAGATCGTGCCGGTGGATCCCCTGATTCCTTACCGGCTAACCTATTGCTGGCGCAGCAAAAATATAACAACGGACCAGGGACCGTTTGTGGATATTTACGGGTACGATTGCCAAGGCTTTTATTTCAAGGGTTCCATGATGCTCGGTACTAACGACTGGCAGGAACAGAGTATCGAATTTACGGTGCCTGAAGGCTGCCATGCCGTGGTGGTTCGCCTTCAGCGGCGGCCCAGTCATCGGTTTGACAACAAGATTGCAGGCATTTTATGGCTGGATGATTTTAAGATGGAAAAGCGAAAACCCTTGACCGGATTAAACGGGGTTAAAAAAAACCTGTTTATTATGAAAGCACTCCGGTACGATTTTGCGAACTCAACTTGGTGACATGGTTTGCGGATTTCACTTTAAGAAAAAACGAAATTAAGTGTCTAAAGGTATAGGCTTTTATGTTTCTAAAAAATAGTGGACAATGGAAGCTGATTTTAGTAGTTATAAATGGGGTAAAACATGTCTGATGAAATAATCAAATTAAGCAAAATTTCGGGAGGTAATAACGGCGGGGTAGGTAATGAGAATCTTCCCTCCACCGAGTTCCGACACATTGTTCCTGAATGGGATGCCGAAGAGGTACACCTGCGCGACTACCTGGATGTTATTTTCCGTCGCAAATGGCTCATTATCAGTTTCCTGGCTCTGACCTTCATCACCACCCTTATTTTAACCCTGGCTTCTTCCAAAATTTATAAGGCATCCACATCCATTGAGGTAATGCCGCAGAACCAGAAGGTTACTAAGTTTGAAGAGGTTGTTGCCACAGAAATGCGTGCCCAGGAGTTTTATCAAACCCAAGTGGACTTACTACAAAACAATTCCCTTACTCGGCGGGTTATTGAAAGGCTGGAATTGTTTAAACACCCGGTTATTATTGAAACGCTGTATAAAAACGGAAACCAGGGTATTATCTCAAGGATACAGGAATCGGTTAAAAACCTTTTTAGCGCTTTCATCTCGAGTAAGGAAAACAAGGAAAAGAATTCGTCTTTGATTTCTGAGGAAGATTTGAAGCAGCAAGAACTGATCAAATTTATTGAAGACAATTTTGAGGTTTCCCCCAAGAGAAACTCCATGCTGATCGGCGTTTCTTTCACGTCCCCGGACCGACAATTATCGCAAAGCATAGCAAATGCTTTTGTAGAAGAATTTGTCCACTGGAACATGGAGAGAAAACTCGAAGCTTCTCAACTGGCCCGGGATTTTCTGATGAAGCAGATCGATAGGGCCAAAATCAGTCTGGAAAAAGCGGAAGAGGATTTAAACCGGTTTGGGAAAAAGGCGGGTATTGTTTCCCTGGATGCCAAACTAAACAGCGTATATCGTCAGCTCGAGGAACTGAATTCAGCTCTGGCCCTGGCTGAAGCCGAGTTGATAGGCAAGGAATCTGTTTACAAACAGGCCATATTGGACGGACCCTCCAGTTTACCACAGGTCATGGAAAACCTGGTGATTTCAGGCTTAAAAGCCGAATATGCCCGGCTGCTATCAGAATACCAGGACCTGACCGTTACCTTCCACGATGATTACCCGTCGGTCAAGTCTCTAAAGATGAAAATAAGCAGTATTGCCGACCGAATCAATATCGAGGAACAAAAAGTATTTCTGGCAATCGCAAATCTATACAAGGCAGCTCTGCAAAAGGTGAAAACCATGCGAGTCCGGGTAGAGTATCAGAAAAAAAGGGCCATTGAACTGAATGAGGGGGCAACCCAGTACAAAATTATGGCCCGGGAGGTGGAAACCAATAATGGGATCTACCAGAGCCTTTTGGAGCGAACCAAAGAGATCGAGTCCATGGTAGGGGTGTCGTCCAGCAATATTCATATTATAGACAAGGCCATGCTGCCGGTCACGCCGTTTAAACCCAAAGTTAAGTTGAACCTGCTCCTGGCCATTGTGGTCGGCATGATGGGCGGTTTGGGGCTCGCCTTTTTCTTAGAGTATTTTACCGATACCATTACCAATCCAGACGAGATTTCCGACCGGTTTCGCATTCCTATTCTGGGGGTGGTGCCTTTGACCAAGCATAACGAGTTTCCGGTTGAACATACTTTTGTAGAAGATCCACGGGCGCCCCTATCCGAAGCCATGCGGAGCACCAGGATGTCAATCCAGCTATCCGGGACCGCTCCTCAGGCCGGAAGCTTTGTCTTGACAAGTACAAAACCGTCGGAAGGCAAAACAACCATGGCGGCCAACCTTGCACTGGCTTTCGCCGGTGCCGGGGAACGGGTAATCCTGGTGGATGCGGACATGCGTAAACCCAGACTCCACAAGTTTTTCCAGGGCCGGAAGGATGACTTCGGTCCAGGTCTTTCGAAATTTTTAGCAGGGGTTGGCAGCAAAGGTCTGGTTTGCCAAAACGGTATATGCAACCTGTGTTTTATTCCGTCAGGACCGGTTCCGCCAAACCCGGTGGAATTGCTGGCCTCGGACCGTTTTGCAATGCTTGTAAAAACCCTGACACGGCGTTTTGATCGCGTGATTGTGGACGGACCCCCCTATCTGGGTTTTGCCGATTCCCTGGTTATTTCACGGTATATGGGCGGGGTGGTACTGGTAAGCAGCATGGGTGAAACCACCCGTGACGCCTTGCTTCATTTTAAAAAGAGCGTAATCAACTCCCAGGGAAAGATTTTGGGATGTATTATCAACAAGGTTAATCTCAGCAAGCGATTTGGATATCAGTCCTACTATAAATATTATAGTTATTACAGCTATGGCAGTGCCAAGATTAGTAAAAAGAAAATAAAGGAACTGCCAAAATAAACAAAAAATAAAAAGCAACCCCATGTATCTTACTCATTACAATTTGGAGTCCAAGCCGTTTCAGATGAGCACCGATCCAAATTTTCTCTGGCTTGGCGAAAAGCACAAAGAAGCTCTTGCGACGTTGAAATATGCCATTGTTGAGAACAAGGGAATTCTTGCCCTTACCGGTGACGTGGGAACGGGAAAGACCACGCTCATTAACGCTCTTATCCAAAGTCTCGGGAATGATACAATGGTCGCAACCATTTACGACCCGAGTTTGCAAGTATTGGATTTTTTTAATATTATTTCGGTTGCATTTAACATGGGGAGAACCTTTGACGGCAAAGGCGAGTTTCTTATTTACTTCAAGCGATTTCTAAAAGAAGCCCGTGTCAGGAATAAAAAAGTATTGCTGATCATTGACGAAGCCCAGCGGATTACCAGTGAACTGCTTGAAGAGATCCGGCTTTTATCGAATCTTGAAGATGAGCATGTTAGACTTTTGAATATATTTTTTGTAGGGCAGAATGAATTCGTCGATATTTTGAAGGAATATAAAAACAGGGCGCTAAGACAGCGAATTACAATCAGATACCACATTGAGCCTTTGACCCTAAGTGAGACGGAAAATTATACCCGGCATCGGCTTAAAACCGCCGGTGCTAAAACACCTATTTTCAGCTCGGACTCGATTCAAGAAATCTTTTATTTTTCCAATGGTTATCCCCGCATGATAAATATTATCTGTGATCATGCCCTGTTGAGCGGTTTTGTCAGGGAGATTAAAATTATAAACGCAGATATTATCAGAGAGTGCAAAGAAGAACTACAGATATCGAATTTGAATAGGGGGCGCGATACTGATAGCTATAATTATGAGAGTGCGCCAAAACCAAGAATTCCCGTTATACAGAGGGAAGAAAGACCTAAGAATAGAGATATTCGTATAAGGTTCGTGGTTATAGGTATTGGCCTCCTTGCAGTGATTGGGAGTCTTACCGGATATGTTTTTTATAACAATATAAAGACAAAGACAGAGCCCCGTGCAAATCTGGTCTTAAGCCAAAGCAAGACGTCTTATCCCGGACAAACGGAAGAGAAAAATGACTTGCGAACAACCGTTCCTCCGGTGCCGGAGAAAAAAACGTACCCTGTTCCTTCCAAGGTGGAAATCGGGAAAGTGGGGGATTCCCGTTATTATATAGTAAAGGACCCCGAACCTAAACTGTTCAGGGAAATTGACACGAACAAAGAGGAGATTCCTGCTTCTATGTCGTCTGATACCACTACTAAGATTGCGCATGAGGAATTTAAAATCGCTAAAATAATGCCCGAAAAACTCAAAACCACAACGCCAAAAACAGAACCGGTTACGGTGCAGAAAAAGACACTTGACAAAGACCGCGAACTTGACTCCAAAGCCAGCACGGTTACTTCTGCTCCTTATGAGAAACAGGCAGCCCGGGTAACGGCCAGATTTTCTGACAGCGTTCCAAAACCAGCGGTAGCGGCTGTTTCAGAAAAGGATAAACAGCCTGTTAAGACTCCGGCAATCCGTGAGAGTGCAACCGCTAGAGTGGCGGCACCGGCAAAGAAGCCCGAGGAAAAAAAGGCGACGCTACCGGTAAAGAAACTCGGGAAAAAAAAGGCGGCGATACCGGCAAAAAAACCTGAAGAAAAAAAGGTTGTTAGGAAAATCGAACAAAAAGTCGTTCCGGCATTCCGGAAGGGGATAAAATCTGAAGGAGGCGCCGGGGATAGATTTGCCCGTGAAGATTTGCAGTTCTATCTGAACACTTTTTTAAACGAGTATTGCCAAACATATGAGAAACAAAAGCTTGATAAGTTTGCCACCTTTTTTACGCCGGATGCTGTGGAAAAGGGCAAACCGTTTACTTCCCGGTTGAGCCAATATCGCCATACTTTTGAAAGAATTGATTCCATGAATTACCGGATTGAGCTCAAAAGGTATGCAATTCAGGAAGGGACCGGGGTCATCAGAATCGAGGGGATCTTTCATGTAAGGGCCAGATTGGATGGAAACGAAAAATGGCGGAAAAGCAGCGGCCCAATAATCATGGAGCTTTTAGCGCACGGAGACTCTTTTAAGGTCAGGCGGTTGGATTATTAATCCGAAATTCCTTTTTCAAAGGTTTCTTCGGGTTAACTACCAGTATCTCCTTTCCGGATCATGGTACCCGACCCCTAATCCGGGAATTCCAATATTTATCCGTGTCCCGTGAACCAGCTTGCCCCATGTGCTGGATTTAACCACGATGATATCCCGGTCTTGTATTCCCATTTCCTGATTTTTTGGAGTATTCTCGAGTTCAATGGCTTTCCGTCCTGCGTCCTTAAAATAGCGGATCAATACAAGGGAATCCTTGAGAGCGTATGGGGTAGTCCCACCAGCGGCCAGCAAAGCTTCCCCTAGGACCATTTTATTTCGGATAGGATAGGACCCGGGACGTCGGACAGCACCGTCAACAAAGAAATTACCGGCTTCGGGAACAAATATAACATCCCCGCCGTTAATTTCAACATTCAGTTCTGTCCGGCCTTCCTTGATGAGCCGGTCCAGGTCAACCAAAAACACGTTGGGTTTGCCGGGTATATTTTCTTTACGCCGGACCTGGACGGTTCCTCCGGCCTTATCGGAAAGACCGCCGGCCAGCGCCATAACGTCAAGCAATTGTTGTTTTGAAACGTAGTCATATGTTCCGGGATTTTTAAACTGCCCCACCAATGTCACTCGCTGGCTGAAATGCTCTTCAACAAAGACACTGACATGCGGATTTTTAATATATTTTGTCTGAAAAAGATTTTCAATTTTGATCTCGGCTTCGCGTGCTGTCAACGTTTTAACATGGATCTGGCCAAGAAGGGGGAGGGTAACATGCCCCCGTGAACTGACGCGGACTGTTGTATTAAGATTTTCGGCTTCAAACACGGTGATTTGAAGCAGGTCGCCGGCGCCTAAAAGGTAGTCACTGGGATCGACGTTCATCTGGACGGCGGAAAACAGCTGTTGGTTGAGGCGGGTTATGTCATCATTTTTATCGGCGGCGATATATTGCTCAATAATGTCACTGTTTCGTTCCTGTTTTTTGCTGCAGCCCGATAAAAAATGCGCCAAGAGTGACACTGTGATTACTGCAATCAGGAAAAAGCGAATATTTGTTATCTTTGCCTGCAATTGTTTGCCCCTAACCTGAACAAGCCGGAACCAAAAAATATTTGCCACAAAGTCACAAAGACACAAAGGATAAATTTATTAATCTTTCTTCGTGTCTTGGTGTCTTAGTGGCAATGAAAAAAAGTTTTGCCACAAAATACACAATTTAGGAAATAATAAAATCAAAACGGCAGTTCAC
>JAYEFV010000510.1:0-7694 GCA_034658755.1 Thermodesulfobacteriota bacterium
CGAGCCAAGTGTTTCTAAATATGCCTGAAGTCTTGATTTTTCTACGGCCGCCGCAATTATGTTGTGACGATTGGCAATGTCAGGCAGATCTATAATATAAAAATCTATTATCAGGTCATCTATGGGAAAGGGAACCGTAGTCTCTAGTTCATAGGGAAGGATTTTTTTAATTTTTTTCCGTCCTTTGAACGGTACTTGAATGTTTCTGTAAGATATCTCGTTAGCGGGAAAGGACGCCACACAGACAGAACCGGATATATCGATCTTTTCAACAATAGTTTTCAGGGAAGCAGCCAAAACCGTTTCCATATATATATAGTTTGATATGGGGATATGGACATGGGCTTCTATGTCTGTCTCCTTGATACCACTCCTTAATACAACCGCTGATACGGCATCATGTCGAATATCGAGGCCGAGGATTTTTCTGCTCATTGCATTTCCTAATTTGAAATAATTGTAATTATAGTATGTTATGATCGTTTTGTCAAGCCGTTGCCCTTCTTCCACCATATCTAATAGGATGCAAAACTTAATAATACAAGAATTTCATTCTGTTTCCCAAC
The DNA here is from genome assembly GCA_034658755.1 of Thermodesulfobacteriota bacterium. Taxonomy (GTDB): domain Bacteria; phylum Desulfobacterota; class Desulfobacteria; order Desulfobacterales; family UBA11574; genus S5133MH16. The sequence goes on from JAYEFV010000510.1 coordinate 567, forward strand.
TCAAGACCCTGCATTCCCATTTCCCGGTTTTTTTGTTTTGTTCCCTTTTTACAATCGCTGTTATTTTCATTTTTATTTCATGTAATGTTGCAAGTGACTCGATTCGAAAAAAATCACTGGCATTTGTGATAATATTGGGATCGATTTCAACATCACTCAAACCCGGCACTTTTTTATACCAGGTAAGACCGGAAAGGTTATGGATGTATTCAGAGTCCGAAGTCTCCAGGCGATAGTCGTATATGGCCTGTGCAAACTCCGGGTTCCCTGAAGGTAGAATCGCAGCAAGTATCGGAAGATCTGCGGTGTTGATATTTATTTTTCCTTTATACGTAAATTTTTTGTTGTCCGTTTCGGTCATTCCAAAGACCGTCATATAGCGGGAAATCCCCGATACCCCCCCTGCAAGCTGCAAGTATTCCGTTGTGATACCCTTTATAAGAGCAAATTCGCCAATGTGAATGAACGGGCCGTTTCGGCAGACATAGGGGGGATCAAGCTCCTGGTAATATTCTGATTCCGCCCCATTTAGCCCGGTAATCGCCTCATCATCTCCGGAATCTATCCAGTCTTTTACGGAGTTTATGATCGTGTCCGGCTCGAGGTCTTCAAGCGATTCATTTTGAAAAATTACAAGATGTAAAAATCGATTCCACATATCCCTCTGGGATTCATTAAAGATATGGCTTTCAGGAAATTTAACAAGGCTGTTAATCTGAATTTTTCCGAGTTCGTCAGTTATGGTTAACTTGATGGCCCCGTCTTCAAAGGGCATATCCTGAAGGAGTTCGCTGATTTTCTTGGAATCGGCCCAGTCTTCCTGAATCGAATCTAAATCTGAATTGTTTTTATCCTTTATCAGCATGGCTTTTGCTATATCTATACCTGATGACGCCATATGCGAAAGGGTAATACGATCCCGACTTGCAGCCGCGGAAAAAACCACTGAACGCGTCTTTCTGTTCATTTCAAGCGCAACCGCAATCAATACAGTAATTATCGTCAAAGTAACAAGAAGGGCAATGCCCCGATTGTTTCTTAAAATTTTATCAGGCATAAGTCTCTTTTTTATTCTTTTTTCTTTCGATAGACCGGCAGTGTTACCATGGTTTTGAACCATAGGGAATCCGTACCGCCGGTCAACTCGAGTTTTATACCGATTGCCGCAGGGGTTGCATATCCGAAATCCTCTGCGTCGGAATCCCACAAATCGTATTCTGTCCCTTCCCGGTCATAATATTTGAATGTCAGCGATTTAAGGTTTTCGCACAATACGGGATCACTCGATTTTTCTTCAAACGGTTGATAAGGGTACAGGTTGTCTGCACGCCTTAGCAAGTAATTATCGTCGTCTGTGGCCTGAACATAGTAGACGATCTCTGCGATGTGGCTTTCTGTTTTTCCCCCGAAGGATACATGTGCCGTTGAAGTAAACCTGAGCTTCGGAAAGGATATATTTTGAACATTATTCGTGTCTCCAACGATTCGATAAGAATCCGGCGGGCCGTTAAAATCCGGAGGAGCATATTGCGGAGGCAAAGACAGATGGATCGATTCAAGGTCAAAAATTATCCGGTTCAGGCAGTTTCTTGCCGTTTCATAAGATGTAACCCCCTGATTAATTTCCTCGGCACCGGTAAATACTGAATTATATGAACCAAATATTGTTGTAACAATGATAGCGAAAATAAAAATTGCAATCAAAATTTCAAGCAGGGTAAAACCACTATCTGGTTGCGGACTGCGGATTAATGGTGTTACGCTATTTTTTTCTGACTTATAATGCATTCCTAAATCAATTATTTCTGTATAAATCTGTAAGTTCTTAGACTGTATGTAAATTCATCGGTGTTAAAAGATACGTTAACATCAATTTTTTTTAGATTTTCAGCAATATTTCCAAGTAGCTCTGAATCAATATCATCTATAACAACATTCCATCTGTAACCCGGAAATTCATCCCCAAAATCTCCTGAATCGTCTGCCGGTTCCCTAAAATTTTCTATTTCAACTTCAGCTATTTTTAATTGGGCCAGCAGGGGCGCGGTTGCATAAAACCTTGCAGCATAGTTCATGGAGATGGTTTGAGCCTGCATTTTATATACACTCACCAGAACAATGGCAATTATTGAAAGGGCGACCATGATTTCAAGAAGCGTAAAACCGGAATCCGGTTCCTGGTTCCTGGTTGCTGGTTCCTGGTTCCTGGTTGCTATCTTTTGCATTTTGCCCTCTGGCATCTGTTCTCTTGCCTCTGACCTCTGTTTATTCTTTTTTTCAATCTTGATGGTCTCGTAAAAAGTCCGATTTAGACGGTTTCATAAAAAGTCAAAATTCAAGGCGTGCAAATTTTGTAATCATGAGGCGTACTTTTCGTACGTTGAATGATTACGAAATGCAGCACAACGCAGAAGTTGGGCTTTTTACGAGACCGTCAATCTTCAAATTCTATATATTTATTATATAAACGGACACGAGAAAGAAAAGGTTCGATAAGAAAAGAGAATATTTCGTTATCGTTATTTGACATATGGATAATTGCCTTATCTGAGTATCCCTTTTTATAAAAATAAATATCAGCCCGGCCAACTGAGATTTTTTCTTGACCAGGATATTCTACATCAAGCAATTTTATATCGTCAGACAGTTCGTATCCGTTCGCCGCAGCAGCCTGAAGCTCTTCCGGTGACATAATTTCGCTGGTTACCCACAGTCTGTTTGAATCCAAACTTAGGTGCAAAACATAACGTTTTTGATCATGAACCGCCTTTTCTTTTAAAGCATGTACTTGCAGCATAATCCATCGTGACGCCTTTTTGGTATGGTCTGACAGAACATCAACCTGAAATCGCGGAACGACAAAAAAAAGCATAAGGCTGATCAGAGAAATAACCACGATGAGTTCGATAAGAGTGAAACCCTTGTTTCGCCTGAAGTTAATTGTCATGGTCTATTGGTGAGAATATAGGTATTGTCCATCCATCAATGGTCTTTTTGCCCAATCTTTCGACTACGCTAAAGCTACGACGGGACAAGCTGCGTTATGTTCAAAAAATAACCCTCGGAATATTAAACATATGCCTGCCTGCCCCGTAGGTCCGGCAGATCGTACTGGGGTGGTTATTTTTTTCACATGCCCCTCCGGGGCGTAGGCCCTACCCTCCGGCCTGAAAGCCCTACGGGCTGGCCTCCGGCTCGTAGAGGCACGATCCTACGCCTCGGAGAGAAGCGGGGCCGGAGACTTGATCTTGAACAAAAATCCTCATTTATGGATGGACACTAAGTAGTTTAAGCGAATATCGGGAAAAAAGCATGTCCGGATGGTCACTATTCAATTTCCCAGCTATTAATATCCCTGTTCTTGTCTTCTCCGTCCGGGACTCCGTCTGCACCATATGAAATGATGTCATACTCGCCGTGCGCACCGGGGGAAAGATAGATGAACTCATTTCCCCATGGATCTTTCGGGAGCCTCCCTTTTTCAAGATAGCCGTTCTTGCGCCATTTCTTCGGGATTGTCCCGGTCTCAGGCTGCTCAACAAGTGCCTGCAGGCCCTGTTCGGTATCCGGATACATGCCGTTATCGAGTTTATATAATTTCAGGGCTGTCTCCAGGCTCTCAATCTGCATCTTTGCTTTAAGCTGCTTTGCCTCTTCAGGGCGGCCCATTATCCTCGGTATGATAAGCCCTGCAAGTATCCCCAATATTACGATGACAACCATCAATTCAATTAGTGTAAATCCACGACAGTCCATTTTTTTTAAAAAATTTTTACTATTCATTCTTTTTCCATCCTTATGATTTTAGTTTTATGAGAAAACGAGACCAACAAGCATTCAGGTAACCCGCTTAAAAACCGGATTTTTGAATGCGACAGCTTTTTTATATGGATAGATTTATACCGCCATCCGTGATCACCGTTATATTTTCTTACAGACCGATTCTACCTGACAAGCTGGTTCATTTCAAAAATCGGTAAACATATGGAGAGGACAATGAAACCGACAATAATACCCATAATTAATATCATAACAGGTTCCAGAAGTGATGTAATGCTCATCACGCTCATTTCCACTTCATTTTCAAATACATTTGCAATTTTATCCAACATGGCTTCCAATGCCCCGGTTTGTTCTCCAACGTGAATCATCTGGATTGAAAGATCGGGGAATATTTTACTTTCCGCCAACGCCGAACCGAGTCCCTGTCCTTTTCCGACCTCTTGTGAAGCTTCTTCAATTATATCGGCAATCAGCACATTTTCCACTATATTTTTTACGATTCCAAGTGCAGGCAACATAGAAATCCCATTTTTGAGTAGCGAGCCAAGGGTTCGGGAAAAGCGGGCTATAGCCAGCTTTTTGGTTAAAATTCCAAAACCGGGTAAAAGCAGTTTGATTTTATCAAAAAAATAATGACCCTTCACGGTCTTTTTTATCCCGCGCAAGGTTAACAACATCAATCCTATCACGATAAAGATAATCCACCAGTATGCTTTGAAAAAATTACTTATACTGATAAGAAAAAGCGTCGGGGCAGGAAGGGTCTGATCCATGTCTGAAAAAATCGAAGTTATACTGGGGACAATAAATGTCAAAAGAAGAAATAGCACAAGTGCTCCGATAAGGGACATCAAAACCGGATAAGCCAGAGCTGATCTGATGCGATGTTTTAAGGCCTGTTGTTTCTCGGTAATATCGGCAAGTCGTTCTAAAACGATCTCAAGCGCCCCTGAAGTTTCACCGGCCCTGACCATGTTCACATATAGCGAGGAAAAAGTTTCCGGATACAAAGATAGAGATCGGGCAAAGCTGTTTCCTTCCACAATTGACTCCTTGATCTTTGCCAGTATTTTTTTGAATACTTGAGATCTGGTTTGTGGTATCAGGGTATCCAAAGCCGATACAAGCGGGAATCCGGCCCCTACTAACGTTGCCAGTTGTCTTGTCATCATCGAAACTTCATGCGGTCTGACACGTGCAAAATAACGTAGAATTGAAAAAGACGAAGGTGCTTTTATTGTTGCAGTATCAGTTACTTCTTTAATGGAGACCGGAAAGTTCCTGGATGCACGCAACTTCTGACGGGCTGTACCGGGACTTTCAGCATTAATTATCCCTGAGACGGTCTTACCCTTTATATCCAATGCTGTATATTCATACACCGGCATGTTAGTAACTTATGACTTTATATTTAGATATGGTCAACCATTAACGATGATGGCTTGTAAAAAGTCCATCTTCAATGTTTCGCTTCATTTCATTGTCATTACGACTTACGCTAAGCACTTCTTATGACACGAAAGTCTCACGCCTTGAATTTGGAGCTTTTTATTTTGCCATCGCAATATTCAGTTTTTTACGAGTCATCAACTTTTTAACGAGGTCTGATATTATAATCATTGTTTGCTTTAAAATAGTTCCAATGATAATAGTTTTAATTTAAACGTTTTTCAAGTTATAAAACTATTATGCGATTTTATGCAACGTCCGACGGCGAACTTAAAAAAACTAACAAAAAAAATGGCAAATTTATAGGTGCATTAACAAGTTACTTGGCTGAGTTGATACTGATGTTAAATTAGCATTAAAAGTTTATTGATTTTTCACTTATTTTTCCGCTTATAGCGGGATAGACATTCCGGGGGGAAAGCCGGATCAGATGTACAAAAACTTTTTCAGTTTCAAGGAAAGGCCGTTTAAGCTCGTTCCTAACCCTGCCTATCTCTTTTTGAGCAAAAGCCATGAAGAGGTCCTTGCACATCTTACCTATGCAGTAATTCAGGGGGACGGTTTTGTGGAAATCACCGGGGAGGTAGGAACCGGCAAAACCACAATCTGCCGGGCGTTTCTCGAAAATCTGGATAACAACACAAAAGCTGCTTACATCTTTAATCCGAATCTCAATTCCATACAACTTCTCAGAACCATTAATGACGAATTTGGAATTGGATCGGATTCGGACAACACCAAAGATCTGATTGACAGGCTGAATTCTTTTCTCATTGAGAAAAAAGCCGGGGGAAAAAATGTCATCCTTATCATCGACGAGGCACAGAATTTGGCCACAGAGGTTCTGGAACAGTTGCGATTATTGTCAAATTTAGAGACAGCCAGAGACAAGCTTCTTCAGATTATCCTTGTAGGTCAACCAGAACTGAGAGAAAAACTCGATTCCCATGAACTCAGGCAACTGGACCAGAGGATAACTTTAAGATGCCAGCTCGTTCCCTTGAGCTATAAAGAAGTTCGAGGATACATTCAACACCGTATCAATATCGCCTCCCGAAAAACCGGAATTCAATTTGCCGCCGCTGCTTATCGGTCTATTTATCAATATTCGAGAGGGATCCCTCGATTAATCAATATTGTCTGTGACCGGGCACTTCTGAATGCATTCGTTCTTGATCAACAGATAATCTCCGGAAAGATAGCCATGGCTGCCATCCGCGAGCTGGGTGTTAGGGGCGACATTAAACGCCGTCGCCTTCAAAAATGGAAAAAAACAGGTCTATTTTTCGCTCTATTGTGTACAGGCATTATCATGGTAATGGTTTTTCGCTCCGAATTCCTTGACGATCATGCGAAATTAAGTTCACTGGAAAGCAACGGGGTTGATAATTCCGGAGCAAATCACTTAAGCCGATCAGAGCACTTAAAAACATTTCCTTCCCCTAAACCTGTACCAGATTCAAAGTCGGCTAAGGCGCCAGCTAAAGCACCGGTTAAAACACCGGTTAAGATTTTGGATAAGACACCTGCCAAGGCATTGGCTAAAGCACCGGTTAAGATTCCGGATAAGGCACCGGCCAAAGCGCCTGCATTAAAAGAACCAACAATTGTTAGGGAACCTGTCCATGATCTGGGAGTTTTACTTAAAAAATTGAACCGGTTTTATTCAAGAAACGCGGCCCTTAAGATTGCCATGGATTTGTGGGGCAATGGATCTGAGATTGGCCGGTATCTTAACGGTATCAGCGATGATCAGGCTTTTTTCCAGCTTGCCTCTGAGCAGAACGGTCTTTTAATCCGTCGCATTGAAGGTAGTTTTAACGCGGTACAAAAATTAAATCTGCCGGCCATTTTAGCGTTCCATCTCCCCGGAAACCTTCCTCCGGTATATCTTAC
>JAYEFV010000511.1:0-1792 GCA_034658755.1 Thermodesulfobacteriota bacterium
TAAAAAACTCGCCCTTTTGTCTATAAGCTCAAGTTCTTCGAGTGACTCTACATTGAACATTAAAATGCCTGCTTCAAGAGCATAATCGATTTCATCGATTCGCTTTCCCACTCCGGAATAGACGATTTTATCCGGAGAGAAATCTGCTTTTAATCCGCGATACAGTTCTCCGCCAGATACAATATCGAGCCCGCTGCCAAGGCTTTGAAACAGTTTTAAAACAGCGAGGTTGGTATTGGCCTTTGCAGAAAAGCATACAAGCCGTTCCAAACCCTCAAATGCCTCGTTAAAAATAAGAAAATGGCGCTTTAACGTGGCGTGGCTGTATAAATAAAAAGGAGTGCCGACCTTTTCGGCAATCATGCGGATGGGAACATCTTCACAATACAATTCATTATTCCGGTAAAAAAAATGATGCATTAATTCACCTTAAAAAAACAGGATTGAAAATTGATTCATTGAGGGATCATAAAAATATTTCATCGGTTTTTTTTCTTAACTTTTCAATTATTCTGTGGATGTGCGGCCACCGGTAGTTTTTCATGATCAGGCGGCCTGGGGGGTCCCTTCTTGCCGCACCCCGAGAAAGAAGAGGATAGCAAAACAACAATAATAAATTGTAAAATAAGGCCTTTTTTAATTCTTTTTATCATCATTATTAAATTAAACTTCCATCTTAACGGCAAGGTCCTTTTCAGCCTTGTTTATGGCAGCCCTTACGTTTGTTAACGCCGTCCCGCCGAAAGATTTTCGCCGGTTTATCATCTGTTCAGTGGTTAAAATATCATAGATGTCCTTTTTGATATGGGAAGAAAAAGATTTCAACTCTTTTAAAGTAAGTTCATGAAGCTCCTTTTTTTTGCTCCACGCATAAGCAACGGCTTTCCCCACACAGTCATGGGCCTGCCGGAATGCCATGCCTTTTGTTACAAGATAATCCGCCATATCGGTTGCATTTAAAAACCCGGTGGATGTGGCACGCCGCATGGCTTCTTTGTTTATCTTCAATTTGGGGAGCATTTTTATATAAATCTCTAAACATTCCGATAAGATATCCACCGTGCTGAACAGTGCGGTTTTATCCTCCTGCATGTCCCGGTTATAAGACAACGGCAATGATTTCATAACCGTTAACAGAGAAATTAAATCCCCGAAAACACGGCCGGTTTTCCCTCGTACAAGTTCAGGCACATCCGGATTCTTTTTTTGAGGCATAATACTGCTGCCGGTGGCAAAAGAATCCGGAAGCTCGATGAAACCGAATTCCGATGAAGACCAGAGAATTAATTCTTCTGACATACGACTCAGATGAACCATGCAAATACTTGCCGCTGACAAAAATTCGATGATGAAATCCCTGTCCGAGACGGCATCCATGCTGTTTGCCGATATTTCCGGAAAGTCAAGAATCCCAGCCACATACTCCCTGTCAATGGAATATGTTGTTCCGGCAAGGGCGGCACTGCCCAGCGGCATCACGTTTATGCGTTTCAAACAGTCACCGAACCTGTGGGCATCTCTTATAAACATTTCATAATACGCCATGAGATGGTGGGACAAAAGAACGGGTTGAGCTCTTTGCAAATGAGTGTATCCCGGCAAAACAACATCGATATGAATTTTAGCAAGATCCACGATAACCTTTTGGAGCATAACCAGCCGATGGGTTGTATGTAACGTCTCATCCCTCAAATACATCCTTGCATCCAGAACCACCTGGTCGTTTCGGCTTCTTGCGGTATGAAGCTTCTGGGCGACTTTTCCCACTTTTTCGATAAGCCTGGCTTCAATA
>JAYEFV010000512.1:0-7686 GCA_034658755.1 Thermodesulfobacteriota bacterium
AGCATATGTTGCTTCTGATGGCTACATTGCTTTCTATAAAGATAGATTTTACGTTGAAATACAGGCCTATATCATTAGCAAAAAAGATAAGGGAGTGATTAAGAGTATGGCCTCATCAGTTGCAGAGTTTTTGCCGGGTGAAAATTCCTTAACGATGGAGCTTTCATATCTTCCTGAAAAGGGAAGGATTGCCGGATCGGAGCGTTATATAAGGGGAGGCATACTTGGCCATGCATTCCTAGATGGGGGGATAATGTGCGATTATCAAAACGAAGGAGAAAAAGTTTCGGCATTCGTTGCCATTTTGCCTTCATATCAGGATGCCGTGAAAGCCGTGGAACAACACAGGTCTTTTTTAAAGAAATCTAAGAAAAAATGCTTGCCCCTTCATGAATTTGGGAAGCACAGTTTTGTTTCAAAGGAACCCTATCATAATAAGATTATCGAGACACAGCGAGGGAGGTTTGTGGTAGGTGTCTATGATTTGAGCAATATAGAAACGGGGAAAATATTGCTGGCGGATATATTGAAAAATATAAAACAAACGTCTGGGAAAACGATACCTCAATAGAGTTCAGAAGTAGGTTTTAGAAGTAGCCAATCAGAGATTGTCTGAAATAGAAGGGCAGGGACAAACAGCTCCGCCCTAATTGTTTGGGAAATCCCATATGCTGTAATCCTGCCATATCAGCGAAAAATGAAAAGATGATATGCTGAAAAACAACGTTCCTATCAATATGATTAATGTCGTTTACGATAAAACAATAAAATGATCCGGGAGGCAAGTCGCAACATGCTGAAGAAACCGTTGCAAAAATATTTTGGATTCAATTCATTTTTAAAGGGTCAGGAAGAAGTCATCCGGAAAATTCTGGATCGTCAATCCGTGGCAGCCATCTTTCCGACCGGTGCCGGCAAATCCCTTTGTTATCAACTGCCGGCAATATTATTGCCCGGCATGACGCTGGTGGTATCTCCCCTGCTGTCTCTGATGAAAGATCAACTGGATTTTTTGCTGGAAAGCGATATCCCTGCCGCGCGTTTGGATTCAACACTTCAAAAAAATGAATATAATGCAATTCTCGAAAGAGCCAAAAATAACAAATTAAAAATTCTAATGATTTCGGTCGAACGGTTTAAAAATGAACGATTTCGCTCCCATCTGGAAAAGATGAACGTTACCCTGTTGGTTGTTGACGAAGCGCATTGCATCTCTGAGTGGGGGCATAATTTTCGACCGGAATATCTGAAACTGCCTGATTATCAAAAGGAATTCAAAATAGAGCAAACACTGTTGCTTACCGCTACCGCTACTGAGCGTGTAATTGACGACATGTGCGCTAAATTCAATATTCTTAAAGACCATGTATTTGTTACCGGTTTTTATCGCGAAAATCTCTTTCTGCAAATAACGCCAATAGCCACACCTGAAAAAAAGGATTGCGTGCTTCAAAGAATCCGTGAAACAGCCAAAGCCTCTACCATTGTATATGTTACCCTGCAGAAAACGGCTGAAGACGTCTCGGATTTTCTTTGCGCAAATAACATAAATGCGCATCCTTATCATGCCGGGATGAAAAACGAAAAACGGGAACAGATTCAAAACCAATTCATGGATGGGACCTTGTCATGTATCGTTGCAACGATCGCATTCGGAATGGGAATCGATAAAAAGGACATCCGCAGAATCATTCATTATGATTTGCCCAAATCGATTGAAAACTACAGCCAGGAAATCGGACGCTCAGGGAGAGACAGAAGGCCCGCTTTATGCGAAGTTTTAGCCAACAGGGACAACGTTCATATTTTAGAGAATTTTGTTTATGGCGATACTCCGGAGAAACATTCGATCTTTCAATTGCTCCGGACCATAAAAGAAAACAAGGGTTTTATCTGGGAAATCAAAGCAGTAAAGCTTTCAAATGACCTGAATATCAGAATTCTTCCCCTAAAAACATTACTGGTTTATCTTGCAATGAAAAAAATTATTCGACCCAAGTTGACCTATTTTGAGGAATATTCATTCAAATATCACACAGAGCCGTCAAACATCATTCACAGTTTTAAAGGGGAAAGAAAGCAGTTTGTTACAGCGATCATGAATCATTGCCAAACCCGTAAAATATGGACATATGTTGATATTCAGGTAATCCTTAACAGTTATAGTACGGATCGGCAGCGGATTGTCACTGCGCTGGAATACTTTGATGAGAAGGGCTGGATTGAGCTTCAATCCAGGCAGGCAATGGAAGTGTACGACATTCTGACGCAGGCGTTTGATATCGAGGTCATGGCTGAAAAAATGTATGCCTTGTTTAAAAAGAAGGAGGGACTTGAGATTCAAAGAATCCACAACATGGTAAGCTTTTTTGAAAGCGATGCATGTATCAACAAACAGCTTGCCGAATATTTTGGAGAACATCTTGAAAAAGAATGCTGCGGGCATTGTTCATTTTGTAAAAGCGGGAAAGCAGTTTTGCAACATACGACCGAACTAAAGCCTCTCGTCCATTTTGATTTTAAAATGATTACCGATGAATTTATGCAAGCTGTAGGCGAGCAGTTTACCGAGGCAAATTTAACGAAGTTTCTTTGTGGTATTTATACGCCTGTCTTCTCGAAATTGCAAATAAAGAAACTGCCGTATTTCGGTATTCTTGGAAATTATCCCTTTTTGGAAGTAAGAAGCTGGATTAAGGATAATATTTTGCCTGAAAAGCTTATCCCTCGTGAAATACTCACCGCGGATATCCAGTAGTAGCGCTGAAAACAATCTCCTATCCTAAACTTATATTAGTCTGTTCCAAAATCTTGCCCCGGGTGCTGATGACGACTTCATTCATAGGTATCTTCTGTCCGGATGTTTCCAATCCCTTTTTCACAATTCCGGGAAGACCGGTGCAGCACGGCACTTCCATAACAACCGTGGTAATGCTCTTGATTCCCGCGATCTGGAAAATCTCTGCAAATTTTGCGACGTATTCCTGAACATCATCGAATTTAGGGCATCCCATCATCACAACTTTTCCTTTAATAAGATCCCTGTGAAGGGTTGGTAAAACGACCGCAACACAATCTGCCAGCACCAGAATATCCGCTTCTTTAAGAAACGGGGCTTTGGCAGGTATGAGCCTTATTTGAACCGGCCAGTGGGAAAGTGCCGATTCGCCCTCGGGCCCAATAGCGGTGGGGACGTTGGCCATCTGACATGATTCAGCAGGGACAAAAGTTTGAATAGTGGTTGACGGACATCCGCAAGGCATAACTGCTTCTACTTTTGGCTCTTGTTTTTCTTTTTCTGCCAGGTGTTCTTCAACCGCTTCTTCATCAAACTCGTCAGTTTCCCGCTCAACAATTTTTAGCGCACCTGTAGGGCAGTCTCCCATGCAGGCTCCGAGTCCGTCACAAAGTTTATCCGCTACAATGCGTGCCTTTCCGTCTATAATTTTAAGAGCACCTTCAGCGCAGGAGGGTACACACTGCCCGCATCCGTCACAAAGTTCATCATCTATTTCTATTATTTTACGTAATACTTTCATAATTAATCCTTTTGTTTTCTTGGTTTTACTGGTTTTCGGGTTATGCAAATCCGCCTATCCGAGTTAACTTAACAACGTCTTCTTTGCTTCTTCGCGACCGCTTTCGGTCAAAAAAGAACCTTCGATGATCCGGGTTATCCTGTCATTATCTATGGGGCTTTCTTTATGTTTCTCCTCAAGGTTGGTAATTAGATCCGCATCATATACCACCTTAAAATTAAGCGTTTCTTCAGGTCGGGGATGATGGTGATGACCGATAATATCGCACACCTCTTCTATCAGCTTGTCATTGGCGCCAAGGTTTTCCATAATGGATCTTGCAATGGGCGGCCCTTCCTGTTCCTGGTATTTTGCAGCGGTGCTGTTATACTTTTTTTCAGCTTTATGGATACCGATGTCATGCAAATACGCGGAGGCCAGTATCACCGCAAGGTTTCCCCTTTCGTTTTTGCCGATCCGTTCAGCATGACGCGCCACCCGGGTCGCATGGCCTATGCGCTTAAAATCACTTTTAAAATACCGCTTCATTTCTATGGCAATACGATCTTTTAAAAGATCTTCCTTTTGGGCTAAAAGTTCCGGCGGCAGAGTTCCAATGCACTCTTCGGCAAACTGGCAGTATGCCGCACAGCCGAAATCCATTTTTGGATTTGCGAATTTGTGGCCGCATTTGTCACATTTTCGAATTGTATCGTCTTTGAAGAACTCAACGTTATAGTCGCATTTCGGACATTTTGCTTTAAAAATGGCTCCTGGTTTCCAGTATCTGCTGTCCTGTCCCGGGCATTTCATTATTTTTCTCCTTTTATTTAGTGTCCATCCATATAATAAATCAGTTTTTTGGATTTTAAAGTTTTTCCTGATTTTTAGTATAGTTTACACGATAAACACATGCATTTCCTTGACTTATGTCAAAAATAGCTGATAATTATGAAAAAAAAAGGGAAATTATGAAAAAAATTCTGGATATTATCTCACAGGCACCGCTTTTCAACGGTCTTTCCCAAGAACAATTGAGCCAAATCAGGCAAATAGCCATAGACGAATTTTATGATAAGGGTAAAACGGTTTTTCTGGAAAGCAATGATTGTGATGGATTTTATATTGTTGTGGCCGGCAAAGTAAAAATCTATAAAGTCTCGTTCGAAGGTAAAGAACAGATTCTTCATATTTATGGGCCGGGTAATCCGTTTGGTGAAGTTCCGGTTTTTTCCGGGCAAAAATATCCTGCAAATGCCGAAACCCTTCTCAAAAGTCACCTTCTGTTTATCCCAAGGCCGGCTTTTGTTGACCTTATATCCGAACATCCCTCACTTTCCCTGAACATGCTTGCTATTCTGTCAATGCGCCTGCGCCAGTTCACTGTCCAGGTAGAAAATCTTTCCTTAAAAGAGGTCCCCGCCCGCCTTGCCTCCTATCTAACCTATCTTGCCGATGAGCAAGCAACCGGAGACTTTGTTTCCCTGACAATTTCAAAAGGACAACTGGCCAGTCTTTTGGGAACCATACCTGAAACCCTTTCGCGAATTTTAGCAAAGATGAATAAACAAAATTTGATTCAAGTAGAGGGTCGGAATATAAAGCTTTTGAATCGAAACGGTTTGGAAGAACTTGCAACCCACGGGAAATTACAGCAATTAGCGTAACTAGTGCCTGAACGAAAACCCCGAAATTTGTTCTCTCCATTTAGGGCTGAAATTATTAACATACTGAAGTTGTTCTTTTTCCCAATTAAACATTTAAAATTAAACATTCAAAATTGTGCCTGAACAGACTTTTCGTTCAGACACTAACTAGAATATTTTAGTGTCCCTCGTGCCTGCCTGGGGATGGTGACAGATTTCGGCAAACCTTTCTCCATGTTTGCTGTTTTGCTTGTAGAAAGCAATACAGTCTTTTATTATGCCGAGCACCTCGTCTTCATTGTAAATTCCAGGCAGTTCTTTAGCAAGTTGCGGGTGCCTTCCGAGTTTTCCGCCGAGCTGAACTCTGAACCCTTTTTTATTCACAGCAATGGTGCCTGTGGGACAGACCTCAATGCATTTGCCGCAGGCCAGGCACAGGTCATAATCAATTTCCGGCACATCATTTTTGCTTCTAATAGAAATGGCATCTTCCTTACACTCATCAACACAGGCTTCACAAATCGTGCAGGTTTCATCCGTAAGTAAAGGCATACACGCGCCGATAATACCTATATCCTTAATCTGGGGCTGGGAACAGGCATTGGGGCATTCTGCCAGCGTGACTTTTAATTCATGATGAAACTTTACATCACCTTTGACCCGTTGTTTTATAAAGCCCAGCAGATCTTCCTTTTCAATAAACTTTTCTATTTTTTTAAGTAAACTGTTACCGCTGTTTGCCGGGTTGGGGCATCCGCTGGAACCAAAACATGTATCTACTTGGTACCCCTTTATTTCAGAGCTCATTTTCGCCATAAAACGAGCCTGTGTCGCCTTAACATCAGCAAGTGATACAACTTCTTTCCCAGCTGCTGCTGCTTCATTTTCAACACGCAATCGAACCTTTTTTCTAACAAAAAAAGGAACTTTTTTAATTGCCGCCTCGGCCTCTGATGTCCATTTCATACTCATTTTTTCTCCGAATCATTCTCTGACGGTCTCGTAAAAAGTCGAATTCATCATGTTTTAGTTTCTTAATTGTGATTTTTGTGGTAGAATTTTTTTCTTTTTGCTTCTGGCTCGTCCAGGTTAGGTTTTAAGATTTGTGTTTTAGATAAATCAAAGCATTGTCGTTTAGGACAGGATCTTTAGTATAAGTTAGTGCCCGAACGAAAACTAGGATTTTTCGTTAAGATCAAGGAAGACGAAAATTTTAACCACAGTAATACTGGTAGTATTTCGAGGATTAAAATTTGAGTCTGACGCAGATATTGGCGGAAAAAACAGTTTTCGTTCAGGCACTAGTTAAGACTCATCCCATTTATCAATGGCTAAAAAACCGGCTGGCAGAAACCCTTATAAACATATTGTTGCTCTTTTTCAGCACCTTATCTTCAAGGCAAATTTGAACTACAGGGATATTCTCCAAAAGTCCGGCATGTTTTAGATGATGTTTTTCTATTGTTCTGTCTTTTAATTTTGCTTCAAAAAGACACCATGGTCTTTGGTTTTTAACTATTAAGAAGTCGCTTTCTTTACCATCTTTGGTGCGAACAAAAAATAGCTCGAAATTTCCAACACCCTGATCATTCCAACGTTCGATCATGCTTTTGATCTCAACAGCGATGTAATTCTCAAAACGCTTCGATTCATCTAAACAGCGAGTCCAATCAAAAAAATAGCATTTCTTTTCTTATAGCTCTTGCAATTTTCGCACTGTAGGGGGGAACCAGAAACAGTGCATATGTTAACTGTAAAGCGGATTTTGCTTTTAAGCATGGCTCGGGAAAACCACTGAATTTGAGCAATTGCTTCAGCAAATCAGTTTCATAGTAGATTTTTGACAGCTTTCGTTCAATAAATATTTTAAAAAAGAAACATAAGGGTTTGTTAATAAACAGATCAGGGATGAAAGGAGGATGACATGAAATTTTCGTTTGGTAAGATAGGGATTGTCTGTGTGGCCCTGCTGTTGGTCGGATTGGTAACTGGTGCATGGGCACAGTCACAGAACCTCAATCTTGCAGCAAAGGAACTGGTAATCAAGCGAGGCTTTGCCAAGGAGGCATTAAGCTGCATTGAATGCCATGGCAAAAAGATGCCCGGCATTATGGAAGGCTGGCGGGCGAGCAGAATGAGCCACGCCGGGATTTCATGCTACGATTGCCACGTAGTGGAAAAGTCCTCACCCATGGCAAGCCAGTGTGAAGGGCTTAAAGGAACGAATATTTTTATCTCGCCCATGGTTTCATCCAAAACATGTTCACGGTGTCATCCCCAGGAAGTTGAACAGTTTCTGAAAAGCGGACACGCTACGCTGGCCAGTGCGGCAGTGATGGATCCCAAAAAAGGTGGCGGCAAACTGATCAAACTCCAGTTCCATTATGAGGGCGCCGGTTTCATGGACAAGAAGGCGTACAAATGGAATGAAGGCACGCCGGCGGGTGCCAAAGGCATCGATCGTGCTGCCAGGTCTTCCGGCTGCCAGATGTGCCACGGCACCACGGTTGAGTTGGGGCCTG
>JAYEFV010000513.1:0-7631 GCA_034658755.1 Thermodesulfobacteriota bacterium
ATAGTATTCCTGAAGCACTGTGACAACTCTTTCGTGCTCTTCAGTAATTTCTTCAATTCCTTCTTGAGTTTTTACCCATTGCACCCACTCCGGGCAAAAATTCTCATAGGCATCGATAAAGCCATCTTCATCTACGGTAAATGTCTTTCCCATAAACTCTGCTGTTGCCATTTAACAAACCTCCTTTATATTTTAATTATTCTTATTACCTACCGCCTTCTTTTCGTTATAATCTAAAAATCTCTATATGATTAATTTGTTAATGTCAATATGAAAAATATAAATATTTTTTGAAAATAATTTGATCTCAAATCTACTGTAATGTATCCTAAATTCTATTAATACGAAATTTGTAATACGGAAAAGGTCTTTATATAATCATTAGACGGAAGTAAGAACCCGAAAGCAAATGGTAATTTGAATAATGTGTTCTAACCTTGTGAAACCTAAAATTATAATAATCTGCGGACCAACGGCTTCGGGCAAAACCTCTGCGGCAATTAATCTTGCCGGCATTTTTAACGGCGAGATTATCGGTGCCGATTCAATGCAAATTTACAGATACATGGATATTGGCACCGCCAAGCCGACCACGGATGAGCAGTCGTGCGTTGCTCATCATATGATTGATTTGGTCGATCCGGACGAGCATTTCGATGCCAGACAGTTCGCGGAAATGGGCCATGAAAATGTCATGAAACTCTATGCCCGTGGTGTTACCCCCATTGTCGTCGGCGGTACGGGACTTTACATAAAAGCACTTGTGAACGGTCTGTTTAAAGTCGGCCAGTCAGATACCCATATGCGTAACCGATTGAAAGAACAAGCCCGAATTTACGGCGCTGATTTTCTTCACAAAAGGTTAAGCCTGCATGATCCCGATACGGCAGAAAGAATTCACCCCAATGATATCTACAGGATTATAAGGGCCCTGGAAGTACATGAGTTGACAGGAAAGACCATTACTACATTTCAACGGGAACACGGGTTTAAAGATAATCGGTTCAGAGCGTTAAAAATAGGCCTGCATATAAACCGGGAGGTGCTTTATGATCGTATTAATCACAGGGCAGATGCAATGGTCGACTCCGGATTTCTTGACGAGGTTCAGGGACTTCTGAACATGGGGTACCGGGACGACCTGAAATCGATGCGGTCAATCGGTTATCGCCACCTGGTCGATTTTATTAAAGGACGATGTTCCTGGGATGAGACCATGCGGACATTGAAACGAGATACAAGAAGATATGCAAAACGTCAGTTGACGTGGTTCAAAGCCGATCCAACGATTGTATGGAGAGAACCCGGACAGCTAAAAGAAATCTGCCGGCTTATAAAAAAATTCTTGCAAGCCGAGTAAATATATAACGATAATGAATTTAGGGGCTTTGCCCCAATTGGAATAGTGGAATTATGCAGTAATGGAATGATGGGTTTGAAGGAGTTTTTTTACGATTAAAATGGTTTATTTCCGTTCTTACCCTCAATATTCCAGCATTCCAGCATTCCAGTTTTCCATCATTCCATATGGTCTGAGAGAGCATCTTGCTAAAAATATAACTGATTAAAACAAATTGTAGAATTTCTGACATGTCGAGTTGTTTGCCATGAAAATAGCGATCGCACAAATTAATCCGGTTATCGGTGACTTTAACTATAATTTTGGCAAAATTAAATGTTTTGCTGATAAGGCCATTGAACTTAAATGTGATGTGGTTGTTTTTTCAGAACTCGTAATTCCGGGATATCCGCCACGCGATCTTCTTGAAAAGAAAGATTTTGTCGATGCGAATCTTGCCTGTTTAAACAGACTCCTGTCGTCAATACGGGGTATCGGAGTTATATGCGGATTTGTGGATAAAAATTTTGCTGACAAAGGGAAACCCCTTTTCAATTCTGCTGTTCATTTTGAAGACGGCAAAATATTGCACAAAGTTCATAAAAGGCTCCTGCCCACATACGACATATTCGATGAGAGCCGGTATTTTGAGCCCGGCCAGGAAGGTTCACCATACCCTTACAAGGGACACAGCATAGGACTTACCGTTTGTGAAGATGCCTGGAACGACGAGGATATTTTCAAAAGAAGACTATATTCCACAGATCCTGTGGCCCTGGTTGTAAAAGCCGGCGCTGATTTGGTTATTAACATATCTGCATCTCCTTTTTATGTGGGAACCAGAGAATTCAGATGGAATATGTTTGGTTCCATGGCCCGAAAACATGGCGTTCCTTTAATATTTGCCAACCAGGTCGGTGGAAATGACAGTGTTATTTTCGATGGAATAAGCACTGTTTTTGACAAAAACGGAAATGTTGTGGCAAGAGCATGTGATTTTGACGAAGATCTTATTGTTTTTGATTCAGAAGCACCTGGGTCATCCAAAGACGACCTCCATCTGATTTCAAATTCGGATACAGAATCTATCTTGAAAGCCCTTGTCATGGGAACCCGTGACTATGTTACAAAGTGTGCTTTTTCAAAGGTTGTTGTGGGGTTAAGCGGAGGCATAGATTCAGCGCTGACAGCATGTATTGCGGTTAAAGCCTTGGGGCGGGAAAATATTTCGGTTGTATTTATGCCGTCCCAGTATACTTCAAAAGAAAATTTCGAAGATACTGAGAAACTTGCTGAGAACCTAGGCATAGTGCTTACCCGGATCCCCATAGATGGTATCTTTAAAGAATTTTTAAGGTTTCTCTCACCTTCTTTCAAAAAGAACGAACCCGGCATCACGGAACAGAATATCCAGGCCAGAATCAGGGGTACAATTCTTATGGGCCTGTCCAACAAACATGGCTCCCTTGTACTTTCTACGGGTAATAAGTCCGAGCTGGCAGTCGGTTACTGTACGCTTTATGGTGATATGACAGGAGGACTGGCAGTAATTTCAGATGTTCCGAAAACCACCGTTTATGATCTTGCTCGCTTTATAAATCGAGAAAAAGAATACATCCCGCCACGGATCATCACCAAAGCCCCTTCCGCTGAACTCAAACCTGATCAAGCCGATCAGGACGACCTGCCATCTTATGAACTCCTTGATTCTATTTTAAAAGCATATATTGAAGATTTCAAAGGGGCCGATGAGCTGGTTCAAATGGGGTTTGATAAAGATATTGTAGAGGAGATTATCTTCAAGGTCGACAGAAACGAATACAAGCGTTATCAGGCGGCTCCCGGTCTTAAAGTGACGTCAAAGGCATTCGGTTATGGCAGAAATTACCCGCTTGTACAAGGATATACGAAGATATCCATATAGTTATGTTCGGTATCGGCGTACCCGAATTGTTGATCCTAGTGGTCATAGTGTTAATCATTGCAATTTGATGCTTTTCCCTTTAAATTAATTTACCACGCATAAACTATGACGGTGAAATGATGCAAAATATTATTTCGGGTTTGAACCAAGCACATGAGCACAATTCGGGCGAAGAAAGAAAGTTGATCGGCGATAGAGGCTATTACTTTCTTAACAGAATGCAGGGTGAAACAGGTGTTAATATTTCGGCATGTTATCAATGCGAACGGTGTACCAATGCCTGCCCTGTCAGTCATTTTATGGATATAAAGCCTCACCAGATGATCCGTTATGTTCAATTGGGATGGCGCGAAGACCTGTTAAAATCATCAACCATTTGGATATGTTTGTCATGTGAGATGTGTACAACCTATTGCCCCAATGAGGTGGATGTTGCGGAAATCATCAACCATTTGCGTAACATGGCGGCACATTCGTCCATAACACCGAAAGAAAACAGTCTTGCCGTATTTCACCAAACTTTTCTTGAAGTGCTGCGCAATTCCGGCAGAGTAAACGAATTCAGGTTGATGAACGCTTATTATCTAAAGCCGGATATTTTGCATGAAAAGATAAAAAACAAAACTTTAAAAGAAGATCTTCTTCTGGGAATGACTCTGTTGCGCAAAGGGAGGCTAAAATTATTTACGCCCAAGTCCAGGGCGATCAAGGAAATTAAAAAAGTCTATAGTCAAACACGTGGAGAGATCGTTTAATGAGATTATCTTTTTATCCAGGATGTTCTTTGGAAGGGATGGCCAACGACTATGCCAGGTCCATCGATGCGGTCTTCAAAGACCTGGGTATTGAACTGGTTGAAATAAAAGATTGGTCCTGTTGTGGTGCCACGGCGGCCCACAGCCTGAATCAGGCGATGTCGGTGGTTCTGCCTGCAAGGAATCTAGCCGCCGCAGAGAAGATGGGACTCGACCTTGTTTCTCCATGTGCCATGTGTTTTAACCGTCTCCGGTTTTCTCAGAATATGATCAAGAAAAAAGTGTTTGATATCCCTTGGCCTGTTACCGGAAATATCCGTGTTCACGATATGACAAGGTTTCTGGCTGAACCGCCCATGATAAAATTGATAAAAGAACGTATATTGAAACCGTTAAACAAACTTAGAGTCGTTTGTTACTACGGGTGTCAGATGGTTCGCCCTCCAAAAATCACCGGTTATACAGATTATGAAAACCCCCAAACCATCGACCGCATTGTCGCTGCAACAGATGCCCAGGTGATAGACTGGTCTTATAAGGCAACATGTTGCGGCGCAAGCATCGGTATAGCCCGGAAGGAAATAGGAGAATCTCTTACAAGAAGGATTTTGCAGAAAGCACGGCAGGCGGGTGCAGAAGCCATTGTAGTTTCATGCCCTTTGTGCCAGTCGAACCTCGATATGATCCAGAAAGATCGGTCTAAGCGACACACGCCGGTGTTTTATTTCACGGAATTGCTCCGTTTGAGTTTTGAAGAGCATGGAGATCCAAAATGGTTTAAAATGCATTTTACGGATCCTGTTCCATTTTTAAGGGCAAAAGGGTTATTGTCGTAACTATGGAATCTTATCTTAGCAGTCCGGTTGGGAAAGTTATGGTTGTGGGTGGAGGGATCGGCGGTATCCAGTGCGCCCTGGATCTGGCGGACACAGGTTTTTATGTCTACCTTATCGAAAAATCCCATACTCTGGGCGGAACAATGGCGCGCCTGGACAAGACCTTCCCCACTAATGATTGCTCAACCTGCATGTTTTCTCCTAAATTGGTGCAGGTGGCCGGCCATGCAAATATCGAGATTCTTCCTTTAAGCCGTATCTTGGAGCTAAATGGAGGTCCCGGGCGATTTACAGCACGGGTTGAAAAACAGCCCAGATATATCAATGAGGGAAAATGCATCTCATGCGGAAAATGTGCTGAAAAATGCCCTCAAAAAGTACCCGATCCGTTTAACGGGGAACTGGGAATGCGCAAGGCTGCTTTTCTCACATTTCCACAGGCTGTCCCGTTAAAATATGCACTGGATGCAGAAAATTGCCTTTATTTAACCAAAGAGAAATGCGGAATCTGCAAAAAGATCTGTCCTGCCCAGGCCGTTGAATTCGACCAAAAACCTGAAATTTTACAAATTGAAACCGGTGCTGTAATCATTTCGACCGGTTTTGAACTGGCTTTGACGGCCAAAGAGGGAGAATTCGGTTACGGGAGATATCGGAACGTTGTAACGTCCCTGCAATATGAACGGATGCTGTCTGCAACAGGACCTTATGACGGGCATCTCAGGCGACCGTCAGATGAGAAAGTTCCACGGAAAGTCGCCTGGATTCAATGTGTCATGTCACGTGACCCGGCCCGAAACAGACCCTTTTGTTCTTCGGTATGCTGTATGCACGCCGCAAAGCAGGCAGTATTAACACGCAGCCATGAACCGGATACCGAAGCGACCATTTATTTCATGGATATCCGTGCCCACGGCAAAGGATTTGACGAGTACATTGATAGCGCCCGCTTCCGGCACGGTGTGCAATACAGACGATCCATGATTTCCCAGGTTTACCTGAATCCTGAAAATGAAAATCTAATCATAGAGACATTTGATCATCATTTAAATCGGAAAAAGGAAGAAGAGTACGACCTGATTGTTTTGTCGAGCGGTTTCAAACCATCAGATGGCTTTATCGACCTCTCTAAGCAGCTGGGGCTTGTAATGAACTCTTACGGGTTTTTAGCTACCGAATTTGATGAACCTGTAGCCACTTCCCGGCCCGGCGTCTTTGTGTGCGGCGGTATTGAAGCTCCCAAAGACATTCCCGAAACAGTAATACAGGCCGGTGCGGCCGCAGCCGAGGCTTCCATATTACTCAGTGCTGCAAGAAATACTGAAATTGTAATTGATAAAATCCCGGATGAAAAGCCCATAGAAACAACACCCCGCGTGGGAGTGCTGGTTTGCCATTGCGGAACCAATATCGCAGGTGTTGTAGATATACAGAAAGTACTCGATTACGTAAAAACCCTTCCGCATGTGATTTTTGCCACCGATTTTATGTTCACCTGCTCCACAGAAACCCAGCAGGCCATTGTCGATCTAATTAAGGATAAACGTCTTAACCGCATAGTGGTGGCTGCGTGTTCTCCAAAGACTCATGAACCTCTGTTTCAGGACACATTAAGAGAAGCGGGTTTGAACCCGTATTTGTTTGAGCTGGCAAGTATCAGGGATCAGTGCTCCTGGGTTCATGGAAATGATCCTGAAAAAGCCACCGAAAAGTCTAAAGAGCTTATTCGAGCAAGTGTGTCACGGGCGGTGCAACTGGAACCGCTTTATGGAAGTTCGTACCGGGTAGTAAACAAAGGGCTGGTCATCGGAGGGGGTGTGGCAGGCATGACCGCAGCTTTAACAATTGCAGACCAGGGATTTCACGTGCACCTTGTGGAAAAAAGCGATCAGCTGGGCGGTTTTGCCAGGAATCTAAAATTTACACTGGAAGGAAACTCTCCCGCAAGCTTGATCCGTTATCTAACAGAAAGGGTCACCCATCATCCGAAGATTTCGGTTTATTTAAAAAGCAGACTCATATCTCATGCCGGACATTTGGGAGCATTTAATGGAACAGTTGAAAAACAAGGTGAATCAATAAAAATTCAGTATGGGACGGTAATTGCAGCTACGGGCGGCAGACCGTATGAGCCTGATGAATATCTTTATGGACAGGATGAACGAATCCTCACCCAGGTCGAGTTTGCAAAACGCCTTATGGAAGATCCGTCCTGGACACGCCGGCTAAAAAGGATTGTGATGATTCAGTGCGTTGGATCACGGGAACCTGAATTTCCCTATTGCAGCAGAGTATGTTGCGCTGCTGCCGTGAAAAACAGTATTAAGTTGAAAGAGATGAATCCCGGTGCCCAGATCGTTGTTTTGTATCGAGATGTAAGAACCTTTGGATTCAAAGAACTTTATTACTTAAAAGCAAGACAAAAAGGTGTTCTCTTTTTCAGGTATATTCCCGAAGATAAGCCGGAAGTTTATGATGAAAGCGGCACAATGATCGTCGATTTTACGGATCGAAGCTCGCATCAAAACTTTCGTGTTGAGCCCGACCTGGTGGTGTTAAGTTCCGGGATTCGACCTGATGAAGGCGCGAAACAGATAGCCCGTCTACTCAAACTTCCTACTACTGATGAGGGTTTTTTCCTGGAAGCCCATGTAAAATTAAAACCGGTTGAATTTGCCACTTCCGGTGTTTTCCTGGCAGGGTTGGCCCATAGTCCCGGGTTTATTGAAGAAACCGTAACAATGGCCAAAAGTGCCGGACAACAGGCCATGAAAATC
>JAYEFV010000514.1:0-7617 GCA_034658755.1 Thermodesulfobacteriota bacterium
GAGTTTGTAAATGTACCCTCCCTTTCCGCCACCGAAGCTGCTGCGAACACAACATCTGCCTGTTCAGCGGTCTCGGACAGGAAAATATCCTGGCAAACCAGAAGCTCAAGTTTTTCAAACGCCGTGTTAATATGATTTTGATCCGGATCACTTAGCTTTGGATTCTCGCCGATCACATACAAGGCCTTTAATTTTCCATCCAGCATGGCCTGAATCATATCGGTTATGGTGTACCCCACCTGGTCAGGTAATTCTTTTCCCCAGGCTTTGGCAAATTTTTTGTTATTGGCTTCAACGGTTACCACTTGATAAGCCGGAAAAACATTGGGAAGGCCGCCCATGTCACAAGCTCCCTGAACATTGTTCTGGCCTCTAAGGGGATTGACGCCCCCGCTTCTCACCCCCATATTGCCGCAAAGCATGGCAATATTACAACACGATTTCACGTTGTCCACACCGGTTGTGTGCTGGGTGATCCCCATAGTGTAAAGCAATGCCGCCGGGGAGTTTGTGGCATAAAGTTCGGCCATACGTTCCAGGTCTGTCCGGGCCACACCGGTTATGGCTTCGACTTTGTCAGGAGTATACCCTTGAACAACCGCTTTGAATTCATCAAACCCTTCGGTCCGTTCCTCGATGTAAGTTTTGGAGTGCCAGTCATTTTTGATAATGATATGCATCATACCGTTAAGCAGGGCCACATCACTTCCCAGACGATGGGTGACCGCAACATCTGCAAAGCGTGCCAAATGAATATTTCTGGGATCGGCAACAATGAGTTTGGCCCCCTTTTCCTTGGCCCTGAAAATGCGCCGGGCGATAAGAGGATGGCATACCGTGGTATTTGAGCCGATAACAAAAATACAGGCGGCATCCTCAATTTCTGCAATGGAATTCGTCATGGCACCACTTCCAAACGCAGCGGCAAGACCTGCCACTGTGGAGGAATGTCAGAGACGGGCACAGTGGTCCACATTGTTGGTGCCGACCACCGCCCTGGCAAACTTCTGAGCCAGGTAATTTTCTTCATTGGTAATTTTTGCAGAAACGAGCACGCCCACACTGTCCGGACCATGATCTTTTATAATGGCCTGAAGCCGCTCAGCCGAAGTCTCGATGGCCTCATCCCAAGAGGCTTCCTGCAGTTGCCCGTCTTTCTTTACCATTGGTGACTTCAAGCGCTTATCGCTAATTACATGTTCATGGAGGTTCCAGCCCTTGATGCACAGCTTTCCATGATTTACCGGATGAGTTTTCATGGGCAGGGTCCCCGCAAGCCTTCCTTCAAATACTTGAAAAAGTACACCGCAACCACAGCCGCAATATGAACATATTGAAGGGATGATTTTGTAATCCATAGCTATTGTTCCTCATATAATTGAAAATTGAATAATGTCAAATCGGTTTGGGCTCCAACGTCACCTCATCACCCAGAATATTAAACGGAGATTGATCGGCGCGCATTCCGGTTTTATAATCAAACATATCCGACACCACCTGGTTAACTTTGCGGTAAAGAAGCCTTAAGGGAATATCCACCGGGCAGGCGTCTTCACATAAACCGCAGTCTATGCAACGGCCGGCCATATGAACCGCCCTGACCAGGTGAAAGATCGGAACTTCGGGGGGAACACTACCGGTGGCGATCAGGTCGGTATGTTCCAGGCTGCATTCCTGGCAGAAACAAACCGGACAAATATTCCGGCACCCGTAGCACTTGATGCATTTTTCAAATTCATACATCCACCGGTGAAACCGTTCTTCCTGGCTAAATTCTTCGGCGACCTCAACGTCCATATTATTGTCGATCCCCACCTGTTTTTTATAAGATCCTGACTGTTGCGGTTCAAGATAAGAACAATCTCCATGTTCCTTGAGACTGGAAGGACAGCAGTTTATGTTTATTGTTTCCACTTTATCAGGGTTCAACTGGTTCCAGACATAAAGAACATTCAGGGCACGCTGGTTGCAATCACGAACCAGAAGCCCGATTTTTATCTCCGGGCGTTCGGCAGCTATATTTGCAGCCATCTTTTCAAGGGAATAACGGGCCTTGCCAACAATCAATTCATCGGCCTCATCCGGATTTTCCTTGGTAAAGCAATGGGGCAGCGGATGCCCTTGAACCATCTTGTACCCTAAAAAGATATCGACCTTACCCTCTTTAAGCCATGCGTTCACCTGATCTCGCAAGTTGTCAAAGGTGCTGGTCTTATCTCCGGTAGTGCTGAAAGGTTCGGGCCACTCTTTTATCTGCTCTTCCATATTATCCTCCCTCCACGCTTTCGGCTTCCACACTTGCTTCGCATTCTTTCTCGACGATGGTAAGGTCAAGCTCACCCGACAGAGGGCTTGGTCCCAATGATTTGATCTTTTCGGTAAAATCGGTGACCACCTGGACAAACTTCTGGGCTTCAGCCGAAGATATCCAATCCAGGTGCAGGCGGCCATCCAATCCCATAAATTTCAAAATCTCTTGCAGAAACGTCATCCGCTTGATGGTCATGTAATTACCATACAGGTAATGGCAGTCGCCCACGTGTCACCCGCCGACCAAAACCCCGTCCGCCCCGCTTTGAAAGGTCCTCAAAATATGGTGAGGTGATACCGTCGCCGAGCACATGACCCGAATCGGACGAATATTGGTCGGGTACTCCATTCGACTCACGCCCGCCAGATCAGCGGCGCCATAGGCACACCAATTGCACATAAACGCGATTATCCTGGGCTCAAAACTGTCTTCTTTCACCTTGCTCTCCTTAGACATTTATTAGGTGTCACAATTTACTAAAATCACCCGCTCAACGCACCTTTTATTTGAGCGTAAAGTTGATTGTTGTCAAATCCCATCAGTGCCGGAGCCTCTGACGGGCATGCTGCCGAACAGGCACCACAGCCTTTACAAAGAGCGGGATTAACTTCAGCCACAAACTTCTCCTGATCAAATGTGATTGCGCCAAAAGGACAGACATTGATGCATCCCATGCATCCGGAACATCGTTCGGGAATGATATGGGAGATAATGCCTCCCATCTTGATGTTCTCCATTGCCAGAACGGTTACGGCTCTTGCGGCTGCGGCCTGTGCCTGGGTTATGGATTCATCCATGGATTTGGGTGCGTGAGCCATTCCGCAAACAAAAACGCCGTCCGTGGAAAAATCCACGGGCCGGAGTTTGACATGGGCTTCGGCAAAAAACCCGTCCTCATTAATGGGCACTTTATAAAGCTGCGCCAACGGAGTCTCCTGGTCAGGCACAATGGCGCATGCCAGTATCAAAAGATCCGGCAGGACCTCCATGGATCGTCCGAGAACCCGGTCTGCAAAGGTAACCCGAAGATCCTCCCGGTCCATGGCTACGGTCAATTCCTTGTCCATGTCCAGGCGAATAAATGCGATTCCCGCGGACCGGGCCTGACGATACAGATCTTCCCGCAATCCGTACGCACGCATATCCCGATACAGAACAAAAACATTCATCTCTGGGTTGATCTTTTTGAGCTCAAGGGCACTTTTGATGGATTGGGTACAGCAGACCTTGGAACAATACGGTCGTTCCGGGATGCGCGACCCCACGCACTGAATAAATACGGCGGTATTCAGGGTCTCCAGGGCCTTATCGTTATCGATAAATCGCTGCTGCAACTCCAATCCGGTGACCACACGGGAATCCTGACCGTATAAATACTGGCCCGGCTTTAACTCGGAGGCGCCGGATGCAATAAGGGTGACCCCGTGCTCCAGCACGCTGCTTTGGCCGTTGGTTGTAATGGTGGTTTTAAAATTCCCGATAAAACCGTCTGCCTGGGTAATCCGGGAATTTAGAAAAACATCTATGTTCCGGTCCGACTGAACCGAATGGATCAGCCCGGCCAAATACCCTTGAACATCTTCCCCCCGCCAGGTTTCATGAACATGTCGCGCCCGGCCCCCAAGAGTATCGGTTTTTTCAATTAAAAACGTATGAAATCCCTGCTCGGACAGGGTTTTGGCCGCCGTCATGCCGGCTACGCCGCCTCCGATGACAAGGGCCGAATGATTGACCGTCATGGTCGATTCGGTCAACGGTTCCAGAAGCGCGGCTTTGGACACCGCCATTTTCACCAGATCTTTTGCCTTTTCCGTTGATTTTTCCGTATCATCCTTGTGCACCCAGGAACACTGGTTCCGGATATTGGCCATCTCGAACAGATATTTATTAATGCCCGCATTGATTAAGGTTTCCTGAAAAAGCGGTTCATGGGTTTTGGGGGTGCAGGCGGCCACAACCACCCGATTCAGTTGATGTTCTTTAATGACCTGGGTCATTTTGTCCTGGGTGTCCTGGGAGCAACTAAACAGGTTTTCTTCCACATAGACCACCCCGGGCAGCCCTTTGGCAAATTCCACCACGGCCGGCACATCCACAACTCCGGCGATGTTTGTTCCGCAACGGCACACAAACACACCCACCCGGGAGGGCTTTCCCTTAAGATCAATCTCCTTGGGCACGGATTCCGTCTTTGTAAAAGACCATCGGGCCCGGGCAAGTTTGCTTCCCACCACGCCCGCAGCCGCGCTGGAATCGATCACCGAAGACGGAATATCCTTGGGCGCCTCAAAGGCCCCGCAAACATAAATCCCCGGCTTTGAACTGG
Source organism: Thermodesulfobacteriota bacterium (assembly GCA_034658755.1). Taxonomy (GTDB): domain Bacteria; phylum Desulfobacterota; class Desulfobacteria; order Desulfobacterales; family UBA11574; genus S5133MH16. Next base: position 4,638 of record JAYEFV010000514.1, read on the forward strand.
CAACCGGCTCAAAACTGCCGGTTTCGGCAAAATTGTAGTGATCCAGATCAACCCCCAGTCGTTGCGCCAGCTCCGCGCCTTCCCTGCTGACCATCAACCCCACTGACAGAACCACGATGTCGAATTCTTCTTCCACTCGCTTGCCCGAAGCATCCACATAGCGGATCAGATGCCTGCCGGTTCCGTCAACCGGGGCAACGTTTGTGATCTTGGATTTGACAAACCGGACGCCTTCCCCCTTTGCGCGGTTATAATACCGTTCAAAATCTTTTCCGTACGTGCGGATATCGATATAAAAAATGGCCGTATCCAGATAGCGGCTGCTATGTTCTTTGGCCAGCATGGCTTCCTTGATGGCATACGTACAGCAGACTCCGGAACAGTATCCTTTGGCGCCCAGTTGTTCATCCCGGGATCCGATACATTGCAGCCAGGCAATCTTTTCCGGTTCTTTTTTATCCGAAGGTCGGACCAGATGACCGCCATAGGGGCCGGAAGCCGAGAGAATTCTCTCGAACTCCAGACTGGTGACAATGTTGGGGTGTTTGGTGTAGCCAAAGGTGTCGTGGACCGCAGGGTCAAAGGCCCGGCTCCCCTGAGACAGAACAACCGCCCCCACGTTCAGGGTGAGTTCCGTTTCCTGATCATGGAAGTTTATGGCCTGACTGGGACAAAACTTTTCGCAGGCTTTGCATTTGCCTTTTTTAATGAAATAAATGCACCGTTCCGGATCAATAACGTATTTCAACGGAACCGCCTGGGCGTATTGCACATAGATGGCTTTGCGCTTGCTCAAGTTGCCGTCGTAGGCATCCGGCACTTTTTTAGGACATTTTTCAGCGCACAGGCCGCAGGCAATGCACTTGTCCATATCCACATAACGGGGATGCTGCGTCACACAGACCTCAAAATTTCCTTCTTCCCCGGAAATGCGGTTTACTTCAGACAGGGTAAGCAACTCTATATTAATGTGCCGGCCGACCTCGACCAGTTTGGGTGAGAGAATTCACATTGCACAGTCATTGGTGGGAAAGGTTTTATCCAGCTGAGACATCATCCCGCCGATGGAGCTGGATTTTTCAACCAGATACACATAAAAACCGGAATCGGCCAGATCCAGAGCCGCCTGCATTCCGGCAATTCCGCCGCCCACCACCATCACCGCACCTGTTATTTTATTCGGCATTTTCTACTCCTGGGTCAAAAAAAGATGTGACGCCACTGATATCGAGTTGATTCATGCTGATCCCCAGAGTTTTTTCGTCGATGCCCATGCACAGCCCGAGCAGTTGCGGATAAAGAACAGAAGCCAGCGGATCGTTTCCATTTCGGGAGACCATCATTTTTTGAACCGTATCAAATTGCAAATGACAATAGGGACAGGCTGAACACAAATAGTCGGCGCCTGCTTTTTTGCCTGATGAAATTTTTTTCTTTGTTAAATTCATGGAAAGATCGTCATTAACCCCCAGCACGGGAGCTCCGCAACACTCCAGTTTCCGGGTCCAATTAACACTTTTGGCGCCCGTCACCTCCACCAGCTTGTCAAATATAGAAGGGGCAACAGGGTCGTCGAACCGGGTGATCTTGCTTGGGCGCAGAGCATGGCACCCATAATGAGTGGCAATTTTAAAATTTTTGTATTGCATGGTTATGTTGCTTTTTAAGGTGTCCAAACCCACATCGTGATACAAAACCGAAAGGAAATGCTTAATCTTTATCTTACCGGTATACTTAAGACCTCTTTTAGCAAGCAATCCTTGGACTTCTTTTTGCAGCGTTCCTTCTTCCTCCAAGATATGTTCCGCTTCTTTAAGAGTTCCGAAGCAACATTTGCAAAGCGCCAATATATCGAGTCCCGCTTTTTCGGCCAGTGCCAGATTTACGGCCGAAGAGAGAAGGAATGCTTTTTGGTCCACATTGCGCATGGGATATCCGCAGCAATTAAATTCGCGAATATCCTTCAGTTGCACACCCACCTGCCGTAATACAGCCCTGGCGGATGCATCATACTGATCGACCCGGGCAGGTATATTACACCCCAAAAACAATGCATATTTCATAATTACATCCTTAATAGCTTGATAGTATAGGAATTTCCTTTTTTAGAGCGGCGAAGCCGCGTTATATAGAATCGCGAAGCGATTGTATAACTTGATAGTATATGAACTTCCTTCTGAATTTGAGCTTTTGGCTGATTTAATCGGCATATGGCTCATGCTGCCTCTAAATCAGGGGAACTTTCATGGACAACCTTGCCGGCATTCTTGGCAGCAAGATTTTTTAACTGAAAGAAAATATCCGTGATCTCTACATTCTGGGGGCAGTTTTCCTGGCATTGATAACAGGTTACGCAATCCCAGAGCATCCTGGGTCCGGAGGCCATTTCTAACAGTCCCAAACCCAGACAGTTCATGATCTGATGGGGCAGCAAACCCAGGGTTTGCTGCGGATTCTCATATTCGGCCACCACCGGGCAAACGGTCGTACAGGTCTGACAGCCAAAACAGTATGAAAAAGTGCCGGTGCTGGGCAGTTGATTTAATTCCACGATTTCTCTGTCCTTAAAAGAAATCGGCGTGCCTGGATCCATGACCTGCTCAAACTTGCCGGCAACCGCCCGGTTGGCATCTTCCAAGGGCCGGGCATAATCTTCGGTAGATATGTTTTCCCGATTAAGGCCCCGGTAAAAAGAAAATGGAGAAAGAACCAGAGGTTCAGGGTATCCCCTTTGAACCAGATCTTCCCTCACATTGAACCACAATTCCTTAAGATTGATTCCCGCAGGACAAACCACGGTGCAGCGATCGCAATTGGTGCAAAGGTAAACCCCTTCCTGGATGGTGTTCAGTTCCCGAGCGCTCAGTTTTTTCCCGGCGGCCAGGGTCTTGAGAAAAGTCATCTTTTCTGACGGCAGAATATATTCATTGCCCAGAACATCAAAGGCAGACGCGGCGGAACATCTCAGACTGCAAGTGCC
>JAYEFV010000515.1:0-24856 GCA_034658755.1 Thermodesulfobacteriota bacterium
TTCACCATAACCACCGAAGCCTGCAACGCCTATCTGAGTTCAAAAGAAATTTTTCCGAAAACCCTGTGGGAGCAGGTGAGAGAAACCCTCCGTTCCGTGGAAGCGGCCAGCGGCAAGAATTTTGGCGATCCCAAGAACCCTCTACTGGTTTCCTGCCGATCCGGTGCAAAGTTTTCCATGCCGGGAATGATGGATACCGTGCTCAACATCGGATTGAATGACCAAACTGTGCAGGGAATGATTGCGTTGACCGGAGATGAACGCTTTGTGTTTGATTCATACCGCCGCCTGATCCAGATGTTCGGCAACGTTGTAACAGGAATACCTGATGAAGTGTTTGAAAGAAAAATTTCCGAGACTCGCAAGAAAGCCGGAGTTAAGACCGATGCCCAATTGACAGCTGACCACTGGAAGTCTTTAACCGGACAATTCAAAGTTATTTTCAACCATTATACCAATCATGACTTTCCCACCGATCCTTACACCCAATTGGAAATGGCAATCGCAGCGGTTTTCAAAAGTTGGAACGGAAAACGGGCCATCGATTACCGTAACGCTGCAGGTATATCCCACGATCTTGGTACGGCAGTGACTATCATGACCATGGTGTTTGGAAATATGGGTGATGACAGCGCTACCGGCGTTGCTATGACGCGCAACAGTTCCACCGGAGAAAATTGTATTGAAGGCGATTATTTGACAAACGCACAGGGAGAGGATGTAGTGGCCGGAATCCGTTTGACCAAAGACATCTCGGAATTAAAAGCCGAGATGCCGGAAACTTATACAAAATTTGAAAACATAGCTCAGGGGATGGAAGACCATTATCGTGAGATGCAGGATATCGAGTTCACTATTGAAAAGGATAAACTCTGGATACTTCAAACGCGTGCTGGAAAGCGCACGGCACAGGCGGCCGTCCGCATTGCAGTAGAAATGGTTGAACAAGGACTGATTACCCCTGAAGAGGCAGTAATGCGTATCACTCCGGAACAGGTGGATTTTTTTCTACACCCACAGTTTGATCTCCATGCCAAGGCAACCGCAAAAACCAAAGGCCAATTTTTAGCATACGGGCTGAACGTTTCCCCCGGCTCAGCCTGCGGCATGGTTGCGTTTGACGCCGACCTGGCTGAAAAATGGTCCAAAGAAGAGGGCAAGGATGTCATCATGGTAAGGCCGGAAACCAAGCCGGATGATGTCCATGGCATGCTGGCGGCCAAGGGAATTCTCACCAGTCGCGGCGGACGGACAAGCCATGCGGCTTTGGTGGCGCGTCAGTTCGGCAAGCCGGCGGTCGTCGGTGTATCCGCCCTGGATATCGATCTTAATAAACGTCAGATGACCATAAAACAAGAAATTATCAAGGAGGGCGACTGGATATCCATTGACGGCACTTTCGGTGAAGTCTATGCAGGCAAGCTGAAAACAACGATCCCGAATATCAAAGATCCTTGGTTGATAAAACTACTGGAATGGGCAGATGGGTTCCGCCGGTTAGGGGTCTGGACCAATGCCGATTACCCTTCAGATGCAAAACGGGCCCGGGCCTATGGTGCGGAAGGAATTGGATTGTGTCGGACGGAACACATGTTTTTTGAGGCCAAACGGCTTCCGTATTTACACAAAATGATTATGGCCGATCTGCCCATTGAAAGACAAGAAGCTCTCGATGCTCTATTGCCCTTTCAACGTGAGGATTTTGCAGGCCTGTTCCGGGCAATGGACGGCCTTCCGGTTATTACCCGTTTGATCGATCCGCCGCTGCATGAGTTCTTACCCAATCACGAGGACCTGATAAACGACTTGACGGATCTGAAGATGCGTCTGAGGGATGCAGATACACTTGAAGCCGTTAATACGCTGCTTATACAAATTAAAAACAAGGATCGCATCCTCAAACAGGTGAAAAAACTCAGGGAAACCAATCCCATGCTCGGAATGCGGGGAGTACGCCTGGGGATTCAGATCCCGGAACTGACGACCATGCAGGTTCGAGCCATTTTTGAAGCGGCATGTATGGTAGCCAAGGACGGCATAGAGGTTCATCCGAAAATTATGATCCCCCTGACCAGCCATGTCAATGAATTGAAAGTTCAACGCGAAATGCTGGAAAAAGAAGCCCGCAAAGTCATGGAAGAGCAGCGCATCGAGATTGATTATAAGTTCGGAACCATGATTGAAATACCCCGTGCAGCGTTAACTGCCGATCAGCTGGCCCAATACGCCGAGTTTTTCTCATTCGGCACGAATGACCTCACCCAAACAACCTTTGGCGTTTCCAGGGATGATGCGGAATCGAGTTTTTTGATGAAGTACCTGAGTATGGAAATTCTGTCTAAAAATCCCTTCGCCACCATTGATCGGGACGGGGTAGGAGAATTAATGGATATTGCCGTTAAAAAGGGACGTTCAGTAAAACCGGATCTGGAATGCGGGATCTGCGGAGAACACGGCGGCGACCCCGAATCCATCCGAATTTGTCATCAGCTCGGTCTGACATACGTATCGTGTTCGCCATTTCGGGTGCCCGTTGCTCGCCTGGCCGCTGCGCACGCTGCCCTGCTTGACCGTGAAACCGAGTAACACTTTGATTGCAAAACTGATTGCCAACATTCCAATTGTGACATGCCCGCTCGGTAACTTTTCAATAAATATCTTCATAAGCCCTATCCTTCAGTTTGATAAAACCAAAAATTTAGCACGTAGTTCTCTTTTTGCTAAAAACGCGAATTAACCTATCCGCATCCTTTTCTGTGTGTATTTTTGCGGTTAAGCTGTCTTCCCATGTTAATAATACTTCGGGATCGGTCACCACAACCACCGCACATTTGGACCGGAAGCTGACACGTTCCACAACACTCCCCGCATACCATTTTCCTGCCTTTTCTTTGGTATGGGATCCCATGGCAATAAGATGCGCATCTTTTTTTTCGGCATATTTTAATATTTCCAGATGGGGCAAGGCGCCTCCCCGAACACTATATTCATAATTTGTCCCTTGGAGGAACTCATGGCAAAACTCTTGGAGTCTTTGCTTAGCTGCGTCCCTATCTGCTTCATAATCAGCTTTAGAGTATTTGGGAAGCGGAGGAACAGGTATCATGTGAAATGGGAAAAGCTTTGAGCCGTACTCTTGACCTAATTTTACTGCAAAGCATAATGCACATTCACAGGATCTTGAGAAGTCGATACCCACCAGAATTCTTTTAAACTCCAGCCGCTCCCCTTGGATTGACGGATTAACAATCATTATCGGACAATTCTCACGTATAACAACGCCTTCTACAGTACTCCCGATCTTTCCGACCGCTCTGACCACTCCTTTTTCCTGAGCCCTGGTGGAATGGGGGCCTAATACAATCAGGTCTGTACTAATTTGCTTTGCCCATCTCAAAATCTCCTCCCAGGGAAAGCCGGGGGTTACTTTGATCTCATAATTTCCGTAAGGTTTCAAAACCTCAGCATAGACTTTATTTATCTCTTCGGTCACCGCTTCTTCGTACGCTGCTCCGGTTACAATCTCCTCTCCGGTCTTAAAATGCTTTATTAAATGCCGATTATCCGAGGATGCGGATTCCAGCACATGAATGATGTGCAACTTTGCATTGTTTTGTTCAGCAATTCGGGCTGCCGTCAAAACCGGTGCGTCACAAACGGTTACCCTGTCACTTGCTGCTAAGACGTTAGTGAACATTTTCCTCCCCTTTTCTGATCGTTCGGTGTTTCACGCCGGGTGTTCTTTCTTTAAACGGGGTGTTCTTTACAATGCGGGATGAGCTTCCCGCCCGGATATTCTCTCTATCCGATATCATATTAGCCTGCGACAGTATCTTCCGTATGCTCTCTTGCAAAGGTCTTTCGGTATCTATAGGAATGTGTATCTCATCAGGGATCTCATTCAACGGCTCAAACCGCTTTTTAAACTGTTCAAAGTGCCGAAGACGGGCATCGGAGATGGAAATTCCTGTCCGGCGCTTCATGAGACGTGCTTTGGATAAATTTACCGGTGATAAACATTCGACAAAGATAATGTTTACATCCGTGTCCCTGGCCATACGTAATGCCTCGCCACGTTGATGGATATTACTGAAGGTTGCATCTAATATTACTGAATCACCTTTTTCGATTTCCTCCTGGGCAAGTAACAAGAGCTTGCCATAGGTAAGAGAACCGGCCCCTTTGGAATAAATGCCTTTTTCAAACGGAACATCCATAAAGTCATGGGGTTTCAGGCTGAACAATTCTTTTCGGACCAAATCCGAACAAAAGACCTTGATGTCGAGAATTCCGGACAATTCATTAGAAATTGTACTTTTCCCCGAGGCAGGCATTCCGCAGACAACCCAGAGTGTCGGTCGGGTAAACTGTAAGGCATATCCGTAGGCAAGTTCCATGTATCGGTCAATTTCTCTGCGAATACGGGCTGTTCCCCAATCCCCGATACTTGAATTTTCCAGACGCAAACAATTCACCTTGGCACGTATAACCGCTCGATAGCACTTGTAGAAATCAATTAAAACAAACATATCGGCGTCATTTGCATATTGGGCAAAGAAATTAATCAGGTGTTCCGCCATTTCCGGAAAACCTTCGAAATCCAGGTCCATGGCCAGAAAAGCCAGATCAGATGCAGTATCCGAGTATCGGTAACGTTCATTAAATTCAATACAATCAATGATCTGAATCCCATCATCAAAATAGACATGTCCGGACCTTAAATCACCGTGGCAATCGCAAATTTTTCCATTTTCCGTCCGGTGCTGAAAAAGGGGCTGCCTTCTGATCAAATATGAGCGTGTTGCTGCATGTATGACGTGAAATATCCGATCGTTAAACATCTCTCCTGCAAACTTTGCCATTTGCCCGAAGTTTTGTTCGCAGTTGGCGCGTATTGTTTCCCACGAACCAAAACCAGTGATTTTTTCACCCGTGGCGGAACTTTGGTAAAAATCGGCAAGCATTCGGGCCAACTGCTCAATAGCCGCACTATCGACTTTTCCGTCTTTAAGCATCCGAATCAGCGAGCGATCTTCAGGTAGCTGGCGCATTTTCACCGCATACTCAACAGGTTTTCCCGGTCCGGAAAGATAATATCGACCTTCTTTAAAGGTTATGGCAACAACCCCTAAATAGATATTGTGTGACAGGCGGCGATTAAGAGTTGTTTCCTGATGACAATAATAGTTGCGCTTTGCCAGTGTTGTGTAATCCAGAAATTCGAGATTAACCGATTTCTTAATTTTATAGACATAGGCGCCGGTCAGGAAAACTTTGGAAATGTGTGTTTCACGTTGCTCTATCTTGGAAACCGGATGAGGGTAAAAACCGGACGTTTCCATGGATTGAAAAATTTTTTCTTGATGATTCATTTTTTATTTGGCACTCAATCCGCTTTTCAAGTTATGCAATATAAATTTTTGCTTTCATGTTACATATCCATAATCTAACCGGATCTCCGTGAACGAATGAGAAACAGGGGGCGATCTATACGTTGCAACACCCCGGCCACAACACTTCCATAAAATGTTCTGAACAAAGCGCCGTGGCCGTGACTGGCCATGGCCACAAGCCCCGCATTTTCTTGTTCGGCAGCATCGATGATTGCTTTCGTGACCGAACCATGGCCGATAAGAGTTTGAACCGCAATACCCTTTGCACGAAAATCTTTCTGAACAGAAGCGAGATAAGACCCTATTTGCTTCTTCTTATGATCGCGTTCTTCATGGTACTTTGACATATCAACAATCTCATCATATCCTAACATAAGCACCGGTTCTTCAACCATAAAAAGAATCACTTTGGCGTTTAAAGATAGTGCAAGGTTTTCCACATGAGGCAATATTGCCTCAGCTCGTTTCGAGCCGTCCAATGGAACCAATATCGTTTTATACATGTTTGCCCCCTGTATATAGCAAAAAATTCTGACCAAAAGGGCCATGCTTTGGTTTGCCCCTGAAAGGGGCTGTTTTACTTAAAACCATTCAAGTTAAAAGTGCTTAAAGTGAACTAAAGTGCCTAAAGTTATGGTGTCGCTTCGCTCCGCTGTTTTTATATAATTGGCAGAATTCCTTAACCCTGGCCCAGACCGATCACCAATACTCTATGCTTAAAAAGTCAGGTTTGGAATAATGCATGGGCCATCAATATATATGACGAGTCGCACCAGGGCGGGCTTTAGCTCACTTTAAACTTTAGTTCATTTCAAACTCTTTCAGCGATTCTTCAGGCAGAGCCGGAGAACTCTGACCTGGCTCTCCGAGGCGTAGACTCTCCGAGCCGGAGGCCCAAAAAACCAGGTTTTTCAGGACAAAATAAAAAGGGGTGGAAACACTATTGGTTGTGCGTTTTCCACCCCTAACCGGCTCGTTATTCCCTTTCATATTTGAAGGAAAGGTTTACCCTCGCACGATAAGCAGTCACTTTACCATTCTCGATCTTTAAGTCTAATTTGGTAATTTCCGCGACTCTAAGATCTTTTAGAGTTTTGGATGCTGTTTCTATGGCATTTTTAGCGGCATCCTCCCAGGAAGAACTGCTTGTTCCCACTAAATCAATGATTTTATAAGTACTAACATTCATGGCTGATCTCCTTTACTATCTATTTACCATGTATTCAAAAGCATTAGCTTTGATCAAACATATAAAATACTTCTCCAACCCTTTGTTTTTTTGAATCAATCTCCTTTCAGCTTATTACTCTCGCGGTCAACAAAAGTGTTTATCCCGGCAGAGCGGTTATAATGTATCGAATTTTTTTAAATCGTTAATCTCCACCATGGTTAGCCTCCTTTTTTTTAGAAAGTTATTAAGAATTACTTCCAGTTAAATTCCGGGTGTAACCCACCTACTCTTTTTAAAAGCAACAACCATACCAAAACAAAGCTCCCGTGAGACATATATTTAACCTTTTGATATGATATAACTATTTTGCTTTAAAAGAAATATGGCGATTAAAATTTGAAATGAACGGGTGTCAGTCTTTTTTACAGGTTGTAAAATGTTATTAAAACACACCTTGAAATTCTATTGACAACTCTTTTATAAAATGAGTATAAATTTTTTTTCAATTTGTAAAAAAAGCAGACAGGTATTTTTATCATCTATGATGTCGTTTTTTATCCTGTCAGTAAATAAGTGTATAATTTCGGATAGATAAAATTCAGATTCCTTTTAATCTCCTATGGCACAATAGTTGCAGAATAAAATTGATAAAATCGTTAAAAGTCCAAATTCGTCATGCCGGACCTGATCCGGCATCCAGAACATACTGAAAAACTGGATTCCGGCCTTCGCCGGAATGACGCTTTAAAGGGATTCCAGACTTTTTACGAAAGCATCAAAATTTGTAAAAATTATTTACTATGTACCAGTAATGATAATCTGGGAAGATTATAAGTATACAGGAAAAATATGAAATAAATGACCTTTAAAAAAACATCTCATGCCTAAGAAAAAGGAGGTACACCATGGTACAAATCGGAGATATAAAATATACACCGGGAATGTACACGCACAAAAGACCAACCGGGGGTCAATTGGCAGATCAATATTTTCTCGATCTGGAGAAAAAATACATTGATAAGAAAAGAGAAGAAAAAAGGCCGGAGATTTTTCCCACAATCTGTTGTTCTCGAAAAATTGGGGTTGGAGCCCTGGAAGTTGCCGAGATTGTAGCAAAAAATATCGGATATAAAGTAGTAGACAGGGAGATTCTGGAGCACATCGCCCAAGAGGCAAAATTGAGCCAGAAAACAGTTGCCTATTTTGACGAACATTATCCCGGTTACTTAAAGGAATTTGTAGCCTTTCTTGTTGGTGAGAAATCTTTTATTAAGAGTGATTACAACAGGCATCTAATTAATGTTGTGATTTCGCTTGCCGGTTTGGAGCCTACGATTTTTGTGGGCAGGGGGACACATTTAATAATTCCGAGAGACCGGGTCCTGGCGGTTCGATTTATCTGTTCAGACGACCATCGGATTAAGCGGTTGTCCAGAATTTTAAAAGTGACAGAAAAAGAAGCCGCCGACAAATTGCCCCAACTCGATAAGGAGCAACGCAGCTTTTTCAAAAAGGCTTTCGGCAAAAAAGATGCTGTGCCGTATGAGTTTGATATAGTTATCAATTGTGATCATATTAAAGATACGCAAGTTGCCGCAAAGATTGTCGAAGAGGCCTTTAAGAATAAGTTTGCCCAAGAACTTTCCTAGTTTGCACAAACCGGCCTCCGGATTGGAGAGAAAAGTAAGAAATTTCTTACCACAAAATTATGAAAAATAATCTAAAGATCCGGGTCCTTTGGGCCCGGATCTTTACTTATGTGGACCGATTTTACAGGCATAGCCGGATCATCTCTGGCCCCCGCGATGCGGGATCTTTGAGGCTCTCAAAAAACCAGGTTTTTTAAAAAGCTTGCCACAGACAAAACATCTCATGACTTGACATCTCTACCTATTTCCATTACTTTTTCGCCTGTTGGAATCAGTTCCGATGTCCATGCAGTTCAGTCACTTTTTTTCAGGTAAGGTCGAAATGACAACATCTGTTTCTCAGGATAATCTCAGGCAAATGGCTTCCCGGTGGCTGCCCATCTCCCGGGACTCTCATGTTTTTCGAATTCATACGGACACCACGGATTATTTTCGTGTAGAATATGGTGATGTGGTTCTTCTTGGCGATAGACCTTACCTTATTCGTCATAATGCCAAAGAAGGGCGGTTCGGGCTTGATGACGAGGTCAAGTTTTGGGTGAAACGCGCCATTGACCTTAACAGCGGAAGCCCGAAGATCATCAAGCTCGTTTTTTACGAAAAGTTTATGGCTCATATCGGAGGAATCGCCTTCGAGTGTTACCGCAGTCCTAGAAAAGAGGCCCGTATCCTGGATCTGGTGGCCGACCATAAAAACTGCATGCATGGATATTCCATCGAGGATGTAAAAGGCAATCTCGTTCGTGTTCTCGATTTTATCAAAGGCAAACCCCTGTCTCACCATGTAGCGGATATTGATATGGATCATCAAACCTATCTTTACGATCAATTTCCTGGGATTTTAAAGAATTTCATGGAATGTATTGATGCCGTCCGTTTTCTTCACAACCACGGCGAAAAACACGGGGATATTCGGCGCGACCATATATTGATCGACCGCGAGAGCGGGCGCTACCGATGGATTGATTATGATTTTAATTATCGCCATCGGGAAAACATATATGGTTACGATCTCTTTGGTCTGGGTAATATTTTAATTTTTTTGGCGGGTATGGGGGATGTGTTGCTGCCGGACCTGAAAAAACAGGATCATCCTGCTTTGGACGTGCTATTGGAAGAAGATCTGAATATCGTTTTTAACAACCGGGTTGCCAATCTCAAAAAGATTTACCCTTACATCCCCGAATCCCTCAACAGGGTGTTGATGCATTTTTCTAAAGGCGCCAACTGGTTTTATGAAGACACAGCACAATTGCTGGATGATTTGAGAGAATTCCAAACCTTGACCGGAATGCTTTCGTAAATATTTACTCCAAAAAAATGTGTCATTAAAGAGGCCAATGCATGAGTGAAAAGACTTTTAATAAGCATATCCTGATTGCCGTAGACGATTCAGAAAACGCCCGACGGGCGGTCTCCTATGTGAGCCAGCTCCTGGCAGGTGTAAAAGGCTTCAAGATCTTAATCCTGCATGTCATCAGTCAACCGGAAGAAGATTATTTTCCCACATCTGCTGAAAAAGAGAACTGGCTCAGCAAGTACCGGTTGAAGGTTGACGTCATGTTGGAGGACTATCGTCAAATATTGATACGTGAAGGTTTTGACCCCAATGATATATCGGTGCGATCCACCCTTCGATACTGTCCTTCCCTTTCAGAGTGTATTTTGACAGAGCAAGACAAAACGCAATATAGCACCATTGTCGTTGGCCGGCAGGGACTTTCACGCAGTGAAGAGTTCCTCTTCGGCAGTGTCTCCAGCAAAATCGTCAACCACGCACGCAACTGTACGGTCTGGGTCGTTGAATGATGAGCGTGATATCTTTTAGATATTATATTTTTTTATTGTTTGTGGAAGGTTCTAAAGCCAAAGCTTCCCGTTGCAATTCCGTTGCCTGCTTTGGCTGGACTTGGATCTCGCACTCGGGAAATAGTATCTTAAGACATGATATTAGGGATTCATATTCTTGAGGACGATCTGTTAAGAGAACTATTTTGTCCATTGCGAACCTCCTGTCCGCTAATCAACAACTTCGGATTCACAAAAGAAGAGCCCAGACAACTATTAGTGAGGGGAAAGGAAAAGCGTTCCGAACTGCTCTACTGCGGTGCTATTGTACCCCCCATATTTTCCGGTGAATGTTAGGCCATGGGATAGTCTCTTTATAGAGAATTTTTTTTGAAACACATCCAGACCAAAAGGATGAATGGACAAAAGAGAGCAAGTATCAACAAAAACTTTCCCGGCAATGCCGCTATATTTTTTTAGGGTATTGATCAATTCATAGGCTGATGAACCGTCAAAGTCTCCCATGAGCTTAAGATGAAGGTTCTCGCTGTTTTTATGACAAATAATTTTGAAATTTAATGCCATTGTTCTCCTCCTTATAATTGCCGCACTTCTTTGTTTTTAGTCGGATTGATAGTTACTCTCCGTCTAAAGCAATCATCCTTCGACCATCTTTCAGCTACTATTCCACACAACTACTGTAATGCTGTATGAAATACTGAATCTTCCTAATTTGGGCAGGTGTCGGCCTCTTAAACTGCATATGCTGTCGCCTCATTTTTATAGTCTCCATAGAAAAATAGGCGGCAATTTTAACATCAGTAATGGTTTTAAACGTCAAATTTGCAAGGTAAAAACCACGATCAGCCAATAAAATATCCAGCACAAGTGATTGGCTTGATCCCTCCCGGCCGGCAATGTAATCAAACGAAAGCCCGTCCATACTGATATTATTAATTCTGCCGAACTGGGTCGGTTTGGATCGGTATACGGCACACGCGATCTCGCCCATGCTTTTATCTACAACCCGTATCTGATCAACTAAAACGGGCCGGATCAAAGCAAATGCGTCTTTTTGAACCTGAAATCGTTTGTGTGCTCTCCTATCCCTCTTTTTCACCGTGTTTTTATCAATCAATGTAAGAAACGGTGACCGGTTTATAATCGCAACATCATGATCAGCTTTAGATAATTGATTCGCAGAATACATCCGGTTTGTTTGATTATGGTCAAAAAGATAATTTTTATCCATTTTACCTCCTATTTTTGCGCTTCTTTCAGGCAATATTCACGCCAGGCGCAGTCCAAACGGTCACAGTTCCCGTCTGCCTTGCCAAAACAATCCGGATTTCCCTCAATACGCTGAACGCTTCGAATGAGGCATGTTATATCCGGCAAATTGTCACTTGAACCCGTGTCTTTCCCGTCGAGCATTTCTATTTCTCCTATGTTTCGGCTTACTGTAGATAAAAGCATGTTATGTTTTGTGTAATAAATGGAATTTCGCGACAGATTATTTATTATCGATTTTATTAATTTTGTCCATAGGGGGAGGGCTTCATTTTTTCTGAGGAAATTTCCCAGCAGGGAATTTCCCCCATGCAAAATGGAGAATATTCCCGATATGTTAAGATGGAACTTAGGCGTAGTTTCTTAGTTGTAAAATTTGTGCATTTTATGGCAAAAAATCAATACACAAGCACCAAATATCGATTAAATTCCAATATTCAATGACCACGATCAAGCCCCCTTGTCTTTGAGTGTGAAATGTTCGGACTAAGACCAGGTAATCAAGTTTGGTATATTTTTCATGTAATCGTCACCTGCGGGCGTAGCCCTGGCCGTAAACCCGTAACGGCCGGACAACTCACAGGGGACCTGGCAGCCGTAACGATAATTTCCGTTACCGAGATCTTCGACGACTGTCATGGGGATCGTGTTGATGCCCTCCAACGCATCCACCGCTTTCATGTGTCCATTGTAAAGTTCTACAATAACTTCTTCAGGATTGAGTTCTCCCAGGCTGACCTCTACCGTGACCTCGAAGCTTTCGCCGACGCGAAACGGTCCCTTGCGGGTCTGGACCGGCAGCCCGATGCGGATGTCCTTCCACATATTGTGCAACCGCTCTTCTTGGAGCGCCAGGTTACAGGCTTCCAGGCCGTTTTTCTTCAGCAGCGTTTTCAGCCTGTGGATGATAGGAATATAATAGCGATCTTCATATTCACCCACCATTCGCAGGCTGCAAAAATCCTTCATTGCCATTTTTATGGAGGCCTTCATCATCTGAATCCAGCGCTTGGGAAGTTCGCCTTCGCGCTCTTCGTAGAAGCATGGAATTACTGAATTTTCCAACACATTATACAAGGCATGGCTCTCTGTGTCATCCTGGTAGGCGGAATCGATATATTCTTCGCCGCCGCCGATCCGCCATCCTCGTTCTTCGGAATAGCCTTCACACCACCACCCATCCAAAATGCTGACGTTTAGGACACCATTGATGGCGGCTTTCATGCCGGAGGTGCCACAGGCCTCGAAAGGTCTGCGGGGAGTGCTCAGCCAGACATCGGCGCCTTGAACCAGAGATCGTGCCAGCGCCATGTCGTATCCCTCAATAAATACCGCGCGTTGACGAAATTCCGGTCTGCGGATAAATTCAATCACGCGTTTGATGATTTCCTTGCCTTTGTTATCCTGAGGGTGGGCTTTGCCGGCAAAAATGATCTGCACCGGACGGGTTTCGTTGTTAAGAATGGTCGCCAGCCGCTCAGGGTCCTGAAACAGCAGATGAGCCCGTTTGTAAGCGGCAAACCTGCGGGCGAAGGCGATGGTTAATACATCAGGATTCAGGACGGCTTCGATCTTGTCGATGTCGCTCTTGGGTGCATTGCGCCTTTCGTATTGTTGTTTTAATAATCCCCGGCAGGTGCGGATCAACCGGGAACGGCTCATCTCATGGGCCCGCCAGATCTCATCGTCGTAAATTTCATCAATACGGTTAATGTTTTCCGGCCGGCGGGAACTCATATACCATTCCGGTCCCAGGTAGCGTTCAAACAACGGCCAGATTTCCTGAGAAATAAAAGTGGAGACATGCATTCCGTTGGTTACGTGCGAAATCGGAATTTCGTCTTCCGGACGGCCGGACCACATATAGGCCCACATCTTTCTGGCGGTGCGGCCATGGAGGCAGCTGACACCGTTACGATACTGAGACATTCGCAGGCCCAGGATGGACATGGAAAGCGGCGCGTCTTTACCTAAATCCTCAGGCTGGCCCCAAGATAAAATTTCTTCTTCACCGGCCCCCAGACGTTCTTGCAAAAGCCGAATCCAGGGTTTGACCAAATCCACGGGGAAGGAATCATGGCCGGCAGGGACCGGGGTATGGGTGGTAAACACCGTACAGCGGGGAATAATTTGCAAGGCAGTCTTCAAGTCGATGTGATAACGCTCCATGAACATCGCGAGGCGTTCCAGAGCAGAGAAGGCCGAATGTCCTTCATTCATATGGCAAATGGAAGGAAAGATGCCCATGGCCGCCAGCGCCCGAATCCCGCCGACGCCCAGCAGAAATTCCTGCGCCAGCCGGATTTTGGGTTCGGCGACGTAGAGGCGAGCCGTAATTTCGCGGCCCTCGGGGGTATTTTCAGGCAGATTCGTATCGAGCAAAAACAGCGAAGTACGTCCCACCCGGATTCTCCAGACAAACGCGTAAATCTCGCCTTGGGGCCCGGTAATTGAAATCGTGATTTCGTTGCCCTGGGGATCCCGGGCACGCTCCAATGGAAGATAATAAAATTCGATTTCCGGATATTCTTCCTGCTGCAAGCCCTCTTGATCGAGGTACTGACGGAAATAGCCCTTGCGATACAGCAGCCCGATCCCGACGAGGGGCATAGCCATGTTGGAGGCGGCTTTTAAGTAATCTCCGGCAAGGACACCCAGGCCACCGGCAAAAATGGGGATGTTTTCATTGACACCAAATTCCATTGAGAAATAGGCCACCGGCCCAAATTTTTCGTAAATGGACCGTGACGGTTCCGCATTATCCATAACCCGCTTTGTGTAGCGATCTTCGACCCGTTTCAGATGGTCCAAAAAACTGTCATCCGCGGCCAGCTCCTCCAGGCGCGTCTGGCTGACATTGGACAATAGTTGAATTGGGTTTCCTCTGGATTCTATCCAGAGTTGCGGTTCAACGCGTCGAAACAGTGTTATTGCATCCTGTTTCCAGCACCACCATAGGTTTCGAGACAGCACTTCTAAAAAAGCCAACGGTTTTGGTATGGCGGGATAAACCTGGTAGGTAAGAATACGTTTCATGGCTGCTTTCCTTATAAGGGATTACTCTTTCCACAATTCTATGTCGATGAGGCCAAGCTTTGCAGCATAGCGTGTCAGTTCAATGACACTATGTAGCTCGAGCTTGCGCATAATACTGGAGCGGTGGTTTTCAGCCGTTTTGGGGCTGATGAAAAGTTTATCGGCAACCCGGCTTGTAGAGAGCCCTTCGGCCAGCAGGACCATGACCTCCTGCTCACGAGCAGTCAACAAGTCGTAGCAGCTACCCGTTACAGCGATCTGTTTTTTCGGCAATCCAATAAGCTTGTTTATCACTTTATGGGAAACCGACGTATCCATAAAATAGTGACCTTTTAACACATACTCAATTCCCTCCAGAAGCTTATCCGCAGCCGATTCCTTTGCTAAATAGCCCATGGCGCCGGACTGAAATGATTTTACGATATAGTCTATTTTGGAATGCATGCTGACAACCAATATCCGTGTTTTGGAGGAAAATTTTAAAATATCACCGATCAGCACAAGGCCTCTTATATCCGGCAGGGCCATATCCAACAAAACCAGATGGGGCTTGAGTTCCCTGGCCATTTGAAGTCCTTTATGCCCGGTGCCTGCTTCCCCAACCACTTCATACTCGGGATTGTTCCCTATGATCGTCTTAAGGCCTTCCCGGAACAGAGGATGGTCGTCAATGATTAATATGCGCTTTTTCTGACTCATTTTTTTGCTTCTTAAGCTGTGATTGTCTGCTCGAGGAGTTTGGATAATTCCGCCATTTTCCCCCTTAATTCAAGAGAAGCCATGCGAGTATTCATCAAACCTTGGATACGAATCCGTATCTGTTCCGAAGAAGTTTCCGTATGTCGAAAGACGAGCTCCCGTTCATGCTTGTTTTGATTTTGCCACAGTATCACTGTAATGCTGCCAAAAAGCAAGAATGCAACAAGAGGGAGAAATTTTTTCCAGAATGCATTTTTTCTTCACCATTATCCTTTGATGAGAAAGATTTTATCTGCTCCTATTTGCGCGTATGCTTAATAATGGAACCGGACAGTGGCGGAACATTTTTTCTGCCGTGGAGCCGAAAAGAATGTCTTCAAGATTGCTGCGGCCCTTGGGACCCATGACCACAAGGTCGGCGCCCTCATCCTTAACGGACTGGATTAACTCGCGAAACGGTATTCCAATCTTAAAGACCTTTTTGATAGGAAGATGGCTGGCAGATATTTCTTCAATCAGTTCATTAATGCGCTCTAATCGGCGTTCCATTTTATCCTTTATAAACTCATTTTCAGAAATAGCACCGCTATACATTGCTGCCATACGGACTGAGTTTACATCTTTTTCGTTAATTACATTGGTTATAATTATATCGGCCTTCAAATCCTCGGCCAGCTCGGCAGCATATTCTAGCGACTCTTTTGAATACTCAGAAAAGTCACAAGCCACCATGATTTTACTGATTCTTTTCATTTTCTCCCCCCTTTGTGGGCGCAAGTTCATCCAAACCTTTATCAATAAGAAAGCAAGAGACATGCCAAGAATGGCTGTTGGAGATATGATGAAATAACACCTTGATAATTAAAAATATTTTTTTAAGACCTGATTATGTTACCACCCAAACCGCTATTTCCCTCGCCATCTGAATAACCTTGTTGCTCACACGACCCATAAAGAACTCTTCCACACACGATAGACCTCTTCGACCTACAACAATAGTCCCATATCCCTCCTTAAGAGCTTCTACAACAATAGCCCCGGCTCGGCTGAGTACTCCGGTAATCATCCTGGTAGTAATTTGATTACTATTAAAGCCGGCCTTCTCCAGATGACCGGTAGCCTCCTCGAAGACATACTCCATGGATTTTTCAGCCCAGTACAATTCCTCTGTATTACAATCTCTAATCGCATGTAAGAGGGTAACCTCCCAATGCGAACTATCCACCATGTCACCAACGTAGTCTATGGCTCTTATTGCTCCTTCCGAAGCATCTATGGCTACAAGTATTTTTCCAATTTGCGGAGTGCCGCCCACCACGCAGAGGGGAACATTGATCAGACGGCCAATAAGCTTATTGGCAATGCTTCCACATAAAAAATCTTTCAGCATGCTCATTCCCCAGCGTCCCATAACTACTCCGTGGTAATCGTTTTGTGACTCATGGATGATGTCTCTTGCTATGCCCACCTTCCTTTCCTGAATTTTAATACTAACGGCATCCTCCGGAACGTTCTGTTCCAGAAATAGCCGACGGGCTTTTTCCATAAACTCTTGTATTCCCTTCTTTTGCTGGAGTTCCCAGGCACGTGTGGCAGCTACTTCTTGCCTGTATGCGGGCTCTTTCTCGATATCCCAGAAACTTTCAGGAACCTTAGTCATTACATGGAAAAGAACCACTTCCATACCGTTCGGCGGAAACAACCGGCTCACATAGCGCACTGCTTCAAAAACCTGATCCGAACCATCTACCGCCAACAAAATTTTTCTTCTGTGTTTTACCAAGATATACTCCTTTCTCTAATCTTTTGTTGGGTTTGATAGTTTTTCTTGCCATGAATTTTAAATTATTACCTGCAAGTTTATCTATAACAACATATTGAAATAATTGACTAATACGTTTCTCTTTTGGCTTCACGGCGGTCCACCATGTAAAGAAGTGTTGCTTTTTCTCTAAGCGATTCCTTGAGCTTATTGAGCTTGAAGCGATCAATGCCATACATGCGAATATACATCCTGCGAAATCCTTCTGGGGCCAAATCGTCAGAAGTCAGGATACTCGCCATACGGCCGCCGTATTTTCGAATCGTGTCTGACACATCTTTGATGGAACCCGGCCGATCTTCTACCTCCAGACCAAATTGGATACCTTTTCTTTCAACACCGGTCAGTGAGATTATTGTTCTAAAAATGTCATTTTGAGTGATTGTGCCGACAATATCACCAAAATGATCAATCACAGGGACCCCGGATATTTTATGCTTTAAAAGTATTTCCGCAGTTTCTTCTATGGTATAGTCTAAAGGAACGGTTATGGGGTTTTTAGTCATGACATCTTTTACTTTGATTGTAGAAATCAAATATAAGAGTTCATGAATTTCCAGGCTGGTCGCATCAGAAGCGGACGACCTTTTTAGGTCCCGATCCGTGAGAATTCCAACGAGTTTGCCCTTTTTCATAACCGGCAGCAGCTTGATATCATGTTTTTTTAACAACTTTATCGCATCGCTCATGGAATCGTTTGCATCGATAGTGATAACCGGTTTGCTCATCCAGTTCTTTGCTAACATAACAAATCTCCTTTCATTTTTTAAATATACTTACGAGACAAATTCGACCAGGCCGGCAAGATCAACCCGGGATTAAAGTTCCAAAAGTACGGTAGCCAATCTATTCCCAAAGAAAATCAGTGAGTTCCATATAATTTTTTTAAAGATTATTAATAACTTCTCAACAACTCAGGCCATAACCCACTTGCTCTTTTAAAAAGCAATAACCATACCAAAATAAAACCCCCTTGAAACATATGCTTAACCTGCTGATATGATGTAGATTTAGCGTTTTAAAAAAATATGGCGATTAAAATTTGGGGTGAATGGGTGTCAGTCTTTTTTACAGGTTGTAAAATGCACTTAATAGAGTTGAATAATCAATGCTAACAAAGAAATTAAAGTGAAAAGGGGCGGGAACTACATTGCTTATGCGTTACCCACCCCTAACCCGGACAAGCCGGAACCAAATTGAAAATTGACGATTGAAGATTTGTAGTATCACCCTGCCCAGTTAAATCAACGTTTTTGCCTTATTTAACCGGGGTCCGCTCTGTCTTTTCATTAATAAAATTGGAAGAATTCCTTGAATATTCAATCTTCAATCGAAAATCGTCAATCATATGTAACAGCAAAATTATACCGTTTAGATTTTTTTACCACAAAAAACACAAAATTCACAATTTAGGCACTTCAAACCCATCATTCCATTACTCCCTCCGGGGCGTAGGCCCTCCAGGCCAGAGGCCAATTGGGGCGAATGCCGGGCGGGTTTGGTTGGCGGGCGAAATTGCAATTGAAGACGAGGCGGAGTGAACTTAGTTAAATATTTTTTTAGGCTGAAACCAGATCAATGACCTGTTGTATCCCTTCCTCTCTGCTCACTTTGCTCAGGTTTACCACGAGGCTAAATAGTGAAGGGTTTAAATAGTCAACTTTGTAGAAATACTCCATGAATTTCTTTTCCCTTTTATCCTGTTCATCAATATAGTCTTTAACATCGCAAACTCGCGATGACAATAATTTACTGGCGTTTTTGACTCTGTCTTCCCATTCAGCCCTAACCTTTATAAAATATGCGCCGTCATATCCCTGAAGAATACAGTGGCTCCCCCGTCCGACGATGACAATATTGTCTCTTTTGTAAAGGGAAATGACAATCTCTTGCAGCAATTTGAAGTAAATCTTGGAATCTATATGCCCCGCACTATCACCGATAATCCTTTTAATGAAGTTCATGCTGACCGTCTTGGAAAGAATCTGCATCAGTCCTCTGGATCGACCATCTTCATAGGATTGCACATATTCTTCAGATATGTTTGCGCGGCGGGCCAGCTCCCGAATTATATCCCTGTCCGCGTAGTCGTAGTTCAACTTCCTGGCAAGGGCCTTGCCGAACCCCCTTTTATTTGTAGCATATAATCCAAAAATGGTTATAACAGCCATGTGTTACCTCCTTCAGGCGTGGCCTCAAACGTGTGGCTATAGCGCTTCGGCCATAATATCGTTGATTACTAATAGGAGATCATAGATCCGAACTCTTCCCAGTAATTTTTTCCCTTGCACAACCGGAAGTACGGCTAAATTATTATCGATCATAAACTTTACCGCCTCTAAGATATGTGAATCAGCGCCCAAAGATTTCTCTTCCCTATTCATAATTTCGCTGATTGGGATAGTGCCCGCAGGGCCAGGACCTATATTGAGAAACTCTTTCCAGGTAAGGTCATTCCCATTAATGATTTTTTCCTTCTGAAATATGGGGACTACTGCCATGAGGATATGCTTGCGTCTCACTTTTCCGAGAAGTTCCCCGGAATCATTAATGACAAATATTTTTTCTGCAACCGGAGCATCCGGTTTTTTCTTGAAAGCACGCACCGCATCCGCAAGTGAGCTATCGGCATAGAGGTATGGGAAATCCCGCTTTATTACGTCTTTCAGGAGTATCTCTTCGATGATTAGTCCCCGATCGAGTTCAAATTCAGCATCGCGAATCTTGAGATCCCTCTTGGTCTTATTTTCGTATGCCGCTTCCAGTTTCGCCATAAGAATTTCAATATCGGTTGGCTTCATTAGGTAATCAAAGGCTCCGAAACGTACGCCCTCAAGCCCGGATTCTATTGTTGCATGGCCCGTAAACATGATGACTTCGGTATCGGGAAAATGACGTTTTATCTCCTGCAAGACTTCAATCCCATCCATCCCGGGCATCTTGACATCACAAATTACCACATCAAATGACTCGTTTTCCATCTGTGCCAGGGCCTCCGGACCGCTTTCTGCGGTCTTGACATATTGCTTTCTCCTTCTCAAACGCTTTGTCACGGATTCCAAAAAATACTTTTCGTCATCCACCATCAGGATTTTAATTCCTTCTGTCATAGAAGTTGCCTCCTTTCAGACCACTACTCTCGTGGTCAACAAATTTTTTATCCCCGCAAAACAGGTATAACCGTCAGGGCCTTAACCATTTCATGAAGCTGCTTATTGGTTTTTAGCGAGGTTATAACGCTCGAAATGTATTTTTGCAATCTTTTTAAGAAAATTATATCCCGGCTTAGGATCTTGTCGAAAGAGTTCGAACAATTTATCTACATCATTCTGATATCGTGTTCTTTTAACAACATAATCGCATTATTCATGGAATTATTTATATCGATGGTGATAACCGGTTTGCTCATCCAATTCGAACCTTTATTAATAAGAAAGCAAGAGACATGCCAAGAATGGCAGTTGGAGATATGATGAAATAACACCTTGATAAGTCAGAATATTTCTAATAATGGATGGGATTCTTACTTCGGATGAAAATGGAAAGGATGTCAGAATTTTTTACAAAATGTAAAAGCACAAATTATACAATCGCTTCGCTATGCTATATAACGCGGCTTCGCCGCTCTAAAAAAAGGAAATTCCCATACCATCAAGTTATTTCGGGTCTTCCTTAACAGAAGTCTCGAATTTAATTCCGTATTTTTCGATTCTGGAATGAAGGGTGGGTCTGGAAAGTCCGAGAAGTTTCGCTGCCTTTGAGCGGTTTCCGCCGGTGAGTTTTAATGTTTCGCTAATAACGATACTGGTAAAGTGGCCCATGCAGGCATCAAAAATATTTTCATCCGATTGAGAGGTAAGCATCTGATACACCCATTGCCGAATGGCCTGATCACCTTTTGCTAAATCTGTCCCCCTTCCTTTATTTGCGCCGCTGCTGGCCTGCGAGATGTCTTTTTGAGAAATGGGAGCCCCGCGGTTAAAAATCAATGCCTTTTGGAGTGTATTACCCAGCTCGCGCACATTACCCTGCCATGGGGAGGCGGCAAGTATGGCCTTTGCCTCTTTAGTGATTCCCGGGTTTTCAATCCTCTCTTCACGTGAAAAGCGCGCCAGAAAATAATCGGTCAGTATCGGAATATCCTCGGCCCGTTCCCTCAGGGAAGGTAAAAAGATAGTGACCACTTTGAGCCGGTAGTAGAGGTCTTCTCGAAAACGGCCCTGGTCCAGGGCGAATTCAAGGTTACGATTGGTTGCGGCGATAATTCTTACATCAACGGAAATGGTAGCCCGGCCTCCAAGCCGTTCAATGCTTTTTTCCTGGAGCAAACGCAGGATTTTGGCCTGGATGCTTAACGGCATGTCCCCTATTTCGTCCAAAAATATGGTTCCACCGTGGGCCTGTTCGATTTTTCCCACCCGCCGATGAGCAGCCCCGGTAAATGCTCCTTTTTCATAACCGAACAGTTCGCTTTCTAAAAGGCTTTCTGGAATCGCAACACAGTTGATCACCAGAAAAGGTTCGTTTGCCCTCTGGCTGTGCTGGTAAACGGCCCGGGCTACCAGTTCTTTGCCCGTACCGGATTCGCCTCTGATTAGGACCGTAGCATCCGTCGAAGCAACCCTGCCGATGGCCTTGTAAATCTCCTGCATGGGTTTGCTCCGCCCAATTATGGCATCGCGGAAACTTTCATCAGGTACGGGATCCACATCCACCGGCGAACGCATGAAACGGCCGGCTTCCAATGCCTGTTTAATCACCGTCAACATGTCAGGGATATCAAAGGGCTTGAGAATATAGTCGAATGCTCCCATCTTGGTGGCTTTGATGGCGGTTTCAGTAGTGCTGTAGGCAGTCATGATAATCACGGGAAGCTTGGGCTCTATTTCGTGAATGACCTGAAAAGTTTCAAAGCCGTTCATTCCCGGCAAACGCATGTCCAGGATAACAAGGTCCGGAATCTCCTTTTCTATTATTTTAAGACCTGATTCCCCGGAGGCAGCGCATTTAGAGTGATAGCCTTCTTCTTTCAAAAGCTTGTCGAAACTTTTGCGCAACTGGTCATCGTCATCGATTATCAGAATGGTACTCACGATCTCATTCCTTTATCGGAAGCGTAATGATAAACGTCGATCCTTGGCCTTCCTTTGATTGGACATCCAGCCGGCCCTGGTGCTCTTCAACAATCCGGGTTGCAATACTCAATCCTAGGCCCGTGCCTTCTTCTTTGGTGCTGAAAAAGGGTTGAAAAATTCTGTCGCGAATCGATTCGGGTATACCCGGGCCGTTGTCCTTTAGTCGAATTACCGCAACCCTGCCCAGCGACGGTGCCAAAGCTTCTTCCTCTTGGAGGACAATGGATCCCCCCTGTGCCATGGCCTCACACGCATTAATCATAAGATTAACCAGGACTTCCTTTAATTGCTCGGGATCAGCCTGGATCTCCGGAAGCAGACGTTCCCGATTCACATCAACGGTTACGTCATATGATTTCAGCCTGTGTTCCAGTAACTGCAGGCCCATGTCAATCACTATAGACGGACTGATCTGCTGCATTTTGAGCCTGGGCGGCCGTGCAAACTCTAGAAAACTCTGCACAATGGCGTCGGTATGGCGAATTTCCTCGGAGATTACATCAAAGTCCTCTTTTTGGTAATCGGTCAGTTTCAGGGATCGGCTTAGCGAAAACAGGCGCATTTTTACCGATGTGAGCGGGTTGCGAATGCTGTGGGCCATTCCGGCCGCAAGTTTACCCACCATGGCCATCTTTTCGGCCTGCAAAAGGTGTTCACGGCTGCGCTCAAGCTCGATGTGGGTCTGGCCGGCCGCTTCGATCAAGTCGTGCACGCTGCGACTGATTGCTTTGACTTCGTCACCCGACTTTTTCAAAGCACCCTCCTTATTTGCTTCCTGAGCCAGCCGGCGCAAGGGATCTAAAATCTGGTTTGCCAGAATAAAGGCCAAAAGAACACTCAGAGAAAAAACCACCAGTATAGCAGCTCCTGCAATAAACCTGAGTTTTCGGGCCTGGAGCAAGCTTTCGTTCCTGGCCAGCATGATTCTTTTGGTATGAAAATCTTTGTATCCTTCGCATAATTCCAGGATGTTGAAAAACCGATCGCGCACTTTCCGGTGCAGTCTGGCGCCTTTCTCCCGCTCTCCGGCCTTATAGTGGGCGATAACGCGGTCTTTGTCGTGGATGTAAAGCCGGTATTCCCGTTCGATTTGATCAATGGCTTCTTTTTGTTCCTGGTCTTCAACCAGCAATCGGGCGGTATGGAGCTGCTCATTGAATATCTGGCGGTATTTCCCCAGTTGCCTTAGCCAGTTGGGATCACCGTCCAAAAAATAGTAAGATACAAAACCTTTTTGATTGATAAGGGAGGTTTCAAAAGATTCGGCGGACTGGTATGCAACCAAATTCCGGTCGATAATTGCGGTCAACACCCGTTCAAGGCGATACGTATACCATACCGTGATTAGACCGCCCAGCAAAGTGATAATCACCAGGGCGGCCAAAATCAGGTAAATCCGGTTGCGAAGATTGATGCGACGCCACATTGAAAGATCCTATTACATTTATGCCTTACGTGGTTGTTTTAAAAAATGAACGTCCAACATCGAACATTGAACGTCGAACACCGAATAATGATGTCGCTCCGCTGCTCAAATTATTCTAAAATCAAATGAAAAACAAACATCCAATACTGACGGTTTCGTAAAAAGTCGAAAAACACCCTTTTTTGTCATTCCGGCGAAAGCCGGAATCCAGTAAATTCAATGGCTTCTGGATGCCGGATCAAGTCCGGGATGACGGTTTCAGGACTTTTTACGAGTTTATCAATACTGAACATTCAACAATTATATCTGTTTTTTCATATTTTTCCATTCAACATTTTTACCCCGTGAAACTTTTTTTCTATTTCACTGGGGCGATGTTGGACGTTCGATGTTGAACGTTCATTTTTTTTTAGTAAACCTTCCACAGTCCTTCCGGTGCAGAAAATAACTTAGCGCTTATGGGTCAAAGCCCCTAATCTCTTCATTGTAGCGTCACGGGCATTCCCATCAGAGGCCAGAGAACATAGGACGCCAAACCGACCACAACCATCAGTATGATACTGGCCGGTATGCCGTACAAAAAGAACTCTCCGGTTGTAAACATCTTTGAATCGTAAGCAATTGCATTGGGCGCCGCTCCCACCAGCAACAAAAACGGCATGCCCGCCGTCACCAGGGAAGCAAAAAGAATCACTTCCGGGGCCACGCCAAGATAGGGAGCAATCACCAGTGCCACCGGCAGAGAGATGGCAATAGCTGCCACGTTCATAATAAAATTGGTCATAATCATGACAAAAAAAGCGATACTCAGTACAAAAACAAACCAGTTGGCTTTTTGAAACATGACCAGCCAATTCACGGCCATCCATCTGGCGGCGCCGGTATCCCAGAGGCAGAAACCGATGCTCATGGCGCCGGCAAACAGCAGGATAATATTCCACGGAACATCTTCGAGATCGTCGAGATCGAGAATGCCGGTGATAAAAAACAGGATGGTTGAAATCAGGATGATGGCTGTCTTGTTAATAGGCTGTAAAATAGGGACAAAGGAGCGCAGAGACATGGTCAGGATACAGGCAAAGACGATGGCGGCAGCTATGATCTCTTTGCGGGTAATAGAGCCCAGTTCAGCATCGAGAACTCTGGCTTTTTCCCTCAAGCCGGGGATGACCTTTTTTTCGGGTTTCATAAAGATCATGAAAAAACCCCACAGAAGAAACGTCATGAGCCATCCGATGGGGAACATATAATAGCTGAGCTGAAAAAAGGAAATGTTTCTTCCCACAATATCGCTATAAAAACCTATGGCCACGGCACCGCGCGCTGCTCCCAAAAGTGTCACGATGCTGCCGGCCCCGGCCACATAGGCCATGCCCATAAAGAGTCCTTTGCCGAATTTGGTGGGTTTGTCTCCTTCTCCGTAAAGGCTGTAAACCGCCAGCAAAAG
>JAYEFV010000516.1:0-1769 GCA_034658755.1 Thermodesulfobacteriota bacterium
AGATTGCATCTTTGGGTGATGCGGATTCAATTGCATTTATCACAGCTTTATCAACATCAGGGATGATATGTATGTCAGAAATCATTTCTCTTGCAATGGGGTAAAGCTTTTCCGGAGGCAAGGCCCGATCAATTTTCGGGCATGTTAATATGATTTTACTACAAAAAGGGACCAGGCTTTTAAGCATGGAAGCACACGGTTTGTCATCCAGTATGCCGACAACCAGCGTTATGTTTCGGTCTGAGAGATTCTCAGACAGATATCCTGCAAGATTGCGGGCGGCTATGAAATTATGGGCGCCGTCAAGAAGTATAAGCGGAGACTCAGAGACGATCTCCAGTCTTCCCGGCCATCTGTTTTGTACCAGACCGTCCTTGATGTTTTGCAGGGTAAGATCGATATTGTTTTTGTTCAGTATTTCACATGAGGCGAGAACCAGCGCTGCGTTATCGATCTGGTGCCTGCCATTTAAGCCGGTATGTATGTTTCTCCATATATTCTCTAATCCAAAATAGTTAAAGGTTCCATTGGTTCTTCGAATACGGAATGCGTCTCCAAAACGATGAAACTGTGCAGATTTAGAATCGGCGATGGTTTTTAACACTGAAATCGCATTTTTTTGTTTTACGCCGGTTACAACAGGAACCCCATTTTTAATAATGCCCCCTTTTTCCCGGGTAATTTCGGCGATGGTATTCCCCAGATAGGTTTTATGTTCAAGGGATATATTGGTTATTATAGCAAGGGCCGGTTTTATGATGTTGGTTGCGTCAAGCCGACCCCCCATACCGGTCTCGATGACGGCCCAATCGACATTCTTTTTGCCGAATTCATAAAAGGCCATTGCAGTTGTAAACTCAAAAAAGGTCGGTTCTCTGGAGCCGTTATGCACACTTTTCACGGCCTCATAAGATGCAACCACATCTTCATCAGAAACCTGCCGGTTGTTTATACAGATTCTTTCATTGAACCTAACGAGATGCGGGGATGTATAAAGCCCGACATTGTATCCGGAGATATGAAGAATTGTGGCAAGAGCGGAAGCGATTGATCCTTTTCCGTTGGTCCCGGCCACATGAATGGAATTAAATATATCCTGAGGATTCCCCAGGCCTTGAAGAATCTTTCTGATCGTATCTAAACCAAGTATAATGCCGTATCTTCTCAGGCGATATATCGTATTCAGACAATTGTTGTAGGAATCTTTTGTTGTCATTCTCACAGAAAAAACCCGGCAGAATTAATATATTTGCCGGGTTCAAAAAACGAATTAAGATTTGATATTATCTTTTGCGGTATCTGTATCTGGAAGCCGCAATTCTCTGTCTCCGCAAAGCTTCGCGCTGTTTGCGGCGCCGGTGTTCACTCGGCTTTTCATAAGCTTTCTTCATTTTTAATCGTTTAAAAAGCCCGTCATTTTGAACCTTTTTTTTCAAAATGCGCATCGCTTTTTCAAGGTCATTGTCAAAAACCTTGACCTGAATATCCTTCAAATTATTCGCCTCCTTTTTTCCATCAGCGGCAAATTGAGATCTTTGAAAAACGCTCTCTTTAACCTAAGTTGAGCGATTTTTCGCGAAGAGATGTGCTGAGATCTTGATGCATAAGGGTTCGCGAAAACCGCCAGCATACCCGTGGATATGTCGAGGGTTTTCACGGATCCTTGATGCGCAAGAGATCGGTACAGATCGAGTAAAAAATCACTCTATTTAGGTTTTATTTAATCCCGACGTTAGTCTCAAATTATTTTTTATTTCCGATGGTTATTT
>JAYEFV010000517.1:0-7586 GCA_034658755.1 Thermodesulfobacteriota bacterium
TGGTTGAACGGTTGTATGCGGTTGACAACCTGATAGCGCCTGATTTTCCAACCGCGTGCTTTGCATTCATGATCAGATTCATGAGCGCTTGCTTTATTTTCTTTTCATCCAGTAAAAGCAGGGGGATATTCGTATCATAGTCTTTTTCAATTTCTATGTTGGATAATTCAGAATGATGTTGAATAAAATTCAATACCTCATCCATGGCTTCGTGAATTTTGATTGCCTCCTTTTCAGTTTGAGAGCTTCTGGCAAAATTGAGCAAGTCCTCCACAACCGACCTGCAGTTTTTGCTATGTTTTTCAATAATCTTAAGATCGGCATATCTTTCGCTTTCAACGTCTTCATCCCTTATAAGCAACTGAGCATATCCGAGAATAATTCCTAACGGATTATTGATTCCGTGGGCAATACCCGCCGAAAGCTGTCCAATGGAAGCCAGTTTGTCTGTCTGGGCCATCTGGTTTTCGATTAACTTTCTTTGTTCAATATCCTTTACCAGGAAATGGATGGTGTCTTGTGTTTCGGATGAACCTCTATCCAAACTTCCGCTTAATAAACAGCGAATATGGCTATCGTCTTTGCGCTTTAACTCGATCTCAAAACTTGAAATAAATCCCTTTTCTTCAAGGGTTTTCTGAATTGTTGTCCAATCCGCATCCTTGGCAAAACCATTTTGAAAATATTTTTCCTTATCAAAAAATTCGGATTCATTATAACCCAACATTTTATATCCGGCCGGATTCATATCCATAATCAGTCCATCTTTTTTTGAAACCAGGATCATGTCCTTTGAAACCTCAAAAATACGGCGGTATTTGCTTTCAGAAGCAGCCAATGATTCTGTCCGTTTGGCTACCAGATCTTCGAGATTCTGATTCAGATAAAAAAGTTTTTCATGTGCCAATTGCAAATCCTGTTTATCTTTTAATACTTGTTGGTGAATCTTCCATATGTGTTCAAAAAAAAGAGTTACGGACGCAACAAATACAAAGGTAAGCGTATTAATAGCTCCGCTAAAGGGGCGGAAAGAGTCCCATATAACTTCACGCCCAGAAAATAAAAATTGATGTTTTAAAATATGTCCTACGGATCGGGAGATGGCAAAAGCTGCGAGCCCGAAACAAAGCCATAAAAGATAAGTCCAGATGACGTTGTATTGGTCACTTCTCTTTAGCTCAAAGACTACGCCCAGACAAAGGAAAGAGAGGATTGTCATCATTATTGAACCGACAACATCCACAAGCCAGATTGGGAAAAAGGGGAGGGTCATAACTATCCATTCCTCTGATTTTCCGGTCTTGTAATCTCTGAATGGCTTGCTTTTAAAAGACGCCTTAAACCGGAATACAAAAATAAAAGCGCCGGCACGCAAAACAGATGATCAAGTTTTGCAAAATAAAACAATGTTTCAAGGCCATTGCTGCCATTATTGGCACTTAGCTGAATATGCGATGAATCAATTTGCAGTACCTGAACTACGCCAAGCTGGTCATCTAAAAGATGCACCAAAAATGCATCTATATTCCACAGGATCAAAAAGAACGCCGCATATTGTATAAACCGCCATCCGGTTTCTTTGACAAGTTTTTTGTCCCTCAACCAGTGGATAAAAAAAACCATGGAAAGCATAAAAAAGATATGGGCGATCTGGTGGGCATAAATTCCCTCTGGCGCACCATGAGACTGGGTGGCCAGTGCATGGTCTGGGTTGATAACACCCCAAGCAAAAATTGATAGAAAAAAAAATGGTATATTAATTTTCTTTTTCATAAGGTTCATTGACGGAGTTAAATAACCCTTTGGATAAGTTTAGCAACAAAAATTAATAATACAATTCCAAAAATTTGACGCACGGTTCGGCTTTTTAATTTTTCGGCCATTATTTTTGAACCCAGTTGCCCGCCGGTAAAGGAAAAGATCGCTGCCATGAGGATAAATTTCCAGTCTGTATCCGCAAGGGAGATGTGAGCAATAAAGCCGCTAAACGATGAAAAAACCACGATGAAAATGGAGGTTGCAGCGGCTGTTTTCGTCGGAACTTTCAGTACATAAATCAAAAGGGGTACAATAAAGACACCGCCTCCAATACCTAAAAGTCCGGCCATGAGTCCTATTGCCACACCAATACCTCCTCCTCCAATAATTCTGCGAGTCGAACCCACAGGCATTCCTTCTGTTTCAATTTTTTTTGAAAAGAGCATGCACATTGCAGCCAAAAAAATGACCAATGCCAGAATACCGGTAAAAACATCCAGGTTAATTCGGGCTGTAAGCATTGCTCCCGGAGGAGCGCAGAGTGTAGATGCGACCAGCAGGGGCAGACCGGTCTTTATATCCACCATTCTTTTACGAAAGTAGTTTATGGATGCAGAAAAAGCGGCAATACCGTTCAAAAAAAGAGATGCTGATACTGCTGTGGTCACAGGAAATTTAAGCAAAACAAAAAGGGGTGAGAAAATCAGTCCGCCCCCCAGCCCCACCATAGTCAGGACGAAAGAAGCAAGAAAAACGATCACAAGTAGCAGAGCAAGAGGCATAGGTATTAATCTTCTTTCTTTGAATCAACACAGGATTGTTCCTCAATTCCTCCATTAACTCCATGAACTTCTATATCAAGATTATATTCATAGTTCAATTGACCTTTACGTAAGTTCTCAGTTCTGGTACCAAACGTCATTCCCGTGAAAACGGGAATCCAGAAAATCTGAACAATCACTGGATTCCCGCTTTCGCGGGAATGACGATAATAATTACATAAAAGATTTTTTAAAGTTACCCGAATTTTTTGAGATGTTACGGTTTTAAATTGTAGCTGTTTGTTTTTTTGCTGTTAATCTTTTAATAATAAACCAGCATAAATATATTAACAGGATTGAGAATACAAACCATAAACCGGCTCTGACAAAAAACGCTTCTCCGTTTAACCCCCTAAACTTAAAAATATATTCCCTTCCGAAAAGTTTTATAAGATTCTCAAGTTTGTATGCTTCATTAACATATGCGAAAAATAAAAAAATAGGTAATAACCGGGTCACGAGACTGATTAAAAATCCTTCAAGAAAATAGTCCCAATACACCTGATTCAGTTTTGCCTGGTCTATGTTTTTGGCAAGAAGTTTAGCCTTCTCCGAATCATCACATTTTAATGCCTCCTGGCGAATATTAAACCAGTGTTCAAACTCCTTTTTTAATTCCTGGTACCGCTTGGTTTTAAATGTTCTGGTCAGAATTTTTGTTATAATCACCGTTATTAATGCGATTATGAATATGGTGAAGGCCGGTCCCAGAGAATTGAGGGGGGCGAATACCGCATCAAGAAGACTTGCGATATAATGAAAAAAATCTATAATCTTAAACCATACAATATCTAAAAAGTCTTCCATAATATATACTGCTTATCATAAAAAAAGCTGACAACATCAACATATTGTTTACGGCTGGATTTGTACAAAATGCTGACTTGCAGCCGTTTACATGGCAGCGGCAACCGCTTCCTGGGCAAAATCGATAAATCCCTGGGGAAAGGTTCCAAGATAAAGAATGATCACAATGAAAAAGATTCCGAGAAGGTATGTGGAAAACCTCAGGCTGATTTTCGGCATTGGGGATTCTATGCTGGTATACGCCGCCCTGACCATCTTCAAATAGTAAAACACGGCAATACCGGTATTGATGACCGCCAGAATGACCAGTGCGTACATATCCTTTTTAATTGCAGCGGTAAACAGGAAAAGCTTTCCGGTAAACCCTACGGTGGGAGGGATACCGGCCATGCCGAAGGCACCAACAGCCAGGGTGAAAGCCAGCAGCGGCGAACGTTTGTATAGCCCCTTAAGGTCATCAAAACGGATGTTTTCCCCTTTGGGAGCCAGGTTGTAGATGACGAAAAAGCAGGCCAGATTCATCAGAAGATAACCGGCGATATAGTAAATGCCGGAGGTAAACCCGAGTTCGCTGGCACAAAGAAGACCGACCATGACATAGCCCGCATGGGCAATGCTGGAGTATGCCAGAAGACGCTTGATATCATCCTGAACCAGTGCCGCAAGATTTCCAAAGGTCATGGAGAGTACGGCAAGGATGGCCAGGACCCAGGTAAACTGGCCGGAATCCACGCCGGCCAAAAAGATCAGCCGGATCAACAGGGCAACGGCTCCCACTTTGGGAAGGGTGGCCACAAAACTTGATGTCTCGTTGGCCGCCCCCTCATACACATCCGGGGCCCAGAAGTGCATGGGAAAAAGAGCCAGCTTGTAAAAAAAGCCGCAAAGCAGCATAACCAGACCGATCATTATGAGGGGCTTTTGCAAAATCATGCCGGGGATGATTTTTACCAGATCGGCAAGATAGGTGGTGTGGGTCATTCCAAAGATATAGCTTATCCCATAAAGGGTGATGCCCGAGGCCGCCGCACCGAAAAGCACGTACTTAATTCCGGCCTCCATGGGCTCCCGGTACGCCCCGTGTTTCCGGAACGGAATGATGATAAAGAGGGCAAAAGAAGCAATCTCGAGACAGAGGATTATTGTAATAAGTTCCACCGCGCTGCTCATGCATACCAGACCGAAAGCGCTCAGCGTAAGGAAAAAATAATACTCGGGTTTAAGCGTGTTGTCGATACCGGAAAGACCCTCTCCCAGATAGATTACGATAAAAAGCCCAAATGTAATAATGACCTTGAATAGTTGTGAAAAAGCATCAATGCGGTAAGCGTCAAAGAAAAGGGTGCCGTTTTGTCCATAAGTGTATAAGGATGCCACTACAGCCATCGCGGACAAAACAAGGCCTATCCATTGCAGTCGGGCCGGGCTTGGCTTTGCCAATGAAACGAAAAACAAGGCCAGAATCATGAATATTAATGCAAGTTCAGGTAGAAACAGTATCATATGCATAAATCCATTAGAACATCATAATAATGATTCGTTATCATGTAATAATTTTACAAAAACTCCTCTTTACGAGTTCATCAATACTTGATGGCTTCGTAAAAAATCCCAAAACCGTCATGCCGGACTTGATCCGGCATCCAGAAGTAGTTGAATTTACTGGATTCCGGCTTTCGCCGGAATGACGACAAAAGCGAATTCCTGACTTTTTACGAGAACGTCAATACTTAAACGCCATCAGGTTTTTAACGATCTCACCCAGCCCGTTCAGCACCGCATGATGCCCGGCCGGAGATGCGTGCATGCCGGACTCCACCTGCTTAACCAGATGGGCGGTGCTGGTATCCATAACGTTCAGCAAGGGGGTGGGATGAAATCCGATCCAGAATACAAAAACGGTGAGAAACATCAGAGTTGCCGTCTCCCGGAAATTCAGGTCAAACAGCTCCGACCGAGCCCCGGGGTGCAGGTGCCCGTCCGAATCCCCCCAGACCATCTTCTGAACCAGACGGAGCATATAAGCCGCTGCCAGGATTGCTCCCACCACTGCAAAACCGCCCACGATCTTGTACTTGGTGAAGCAGGCAATAAGAACCAGCAATTCTCCGACAAAGCTGTTTGTTCCCGGAAATGCCAGCGACGACAGGGAGAAGATCACCAGAAAGCTCACATATATGGGCATCATGATCCCCAAAGCGGAATTGTCTGAAATCTCTCTGCTGTGGGTCCGCTCATAGATCATCCCCACAAGGATAAACAGAGCCCCCGTGGTGATGCCGTGGTTTACCATCTGCAAAATAGCGCCTTTGATTCCCACATCGTTGAGAAGAAAAATTCCCAGGGTGACAAACCCCATATGGCCCACGCTGGAGTATGCAATCAGCCGCTTTACATCGCTCTGGCCCAGTGCAAGATACCCGCCAAAAATAATCGACATTATAGAAACTGCAATCAAATAGGGCATGCAGTAAACCGTGGCCGCGGGCACTATGGGAAGGCAGAACCGCAAAAACCCGTAACCGCCCATTTTAAGCAGGATACTTGCCAGAATAACGCTTCCCGCCGTAGGCGCCTCCACATGAGCTGCGGGCAGCCAGGTATGCACGGGAAACATGGGAACCTTTATTGCAAAAGCCAGAGTAAACGCCAAAAAGATCCACATCTGGTAACTAAAACTATACTGGTGAGTCATTAACTCCGGT
Organism: Thermodesulfobacteriota bacterium; assembly: GCA_034658755.1. Lineage (GTDB taxonomy): Bacteria > Desulfobacterota > Desulfobacteria > Desulfobacterales > UBA11574 > S5133MH16. The sequence goes on from JAYEFV010000517.1 coordinate 6,092, forward strand.
ATAAAGAAGCTGCCGGTGGTCACGTAAAGAACGATGATGGCGACAAAAAGAAATATGCTTCCAATCAGAGTGTATAGAAAAAATTTAATGGATGCATAGTCTTTGCGCGGTCCGCCCCATACGGCGATAATCAGGTACATGGGAACCAGCATGGCTTCCCAGAAAATGAAAAAAAGAACCATGTTGAGACTGATAAAAACGCCGATCATGGATGCTTCAATAAAGAGTAAAACGAATATGAACTCTTTAAATCGCTCCTTTATGTAACTCCAAGAGCAAAGAATGCACAACGGCATCACCAGAGTGGTGAGAAGCACCAACAGAACACTGATTCCGTCCACACCTAATACATATCCGATATCCACAAACGGAATCCAGTTCCTGGACTCGGCAAACTGATATTTTGCCGTTGTCAGATCAAAAGAAAAAAACAGGGGCAATGAAAGCACCGCGGTAAACACTGTCACCAGCAATCCCCAGATTTTCAGGTTCCGGTCGCCCCGTATCCCAAGGGTTATAAATGCCCCGAACAGTGGAACCGCCACCAGAACTGTCAGAATAGGATACCATAAGGTATTATAGATCAAATATTGCTGCATACACGAGTTGTCCTCGATCTACGAAAATTCAGGCCTTATACCAATAACACCAAGATTAATACGATAAATGTTATGGCCACAGCACCGCCGATATAATGCTGTATCTTTCCTGTCATGAGCGTCCTGAGCTGGTCGCCGCCTTTAACAACCCCCCGCGCGGAGCCGTCGATCACCCAGTCGATGCCTTCCCAGTCAAACCAGGATAAGGCCCTGGCAAGGGCCAGCGTAATCCTGAATCCCACGGTCCGGTAAACTTCGTTTGCCCAGTTATTGACCGCATCAACCGGTCGGGAGGCGATCCACATAAAGACTCCGGCACCTTTGCGGTAGAACCAGTCAAGGTCCAGGTTCACTTTGGGTTCGGGTTTGAGTTTCTTAACCATGATGAAAAAGCCCAGACCGGTAAATCCCATAAGCTGCAAAGTCTCCGAAAGATGGTAAGCGGTATAGGGTTGATAATGAACCGGAAAAGGCAGCATTTTGTAAAGATATTCGGGATAAACCCCCATAAAAAAGCACAGAAAAGCGGCAATGGCCATTCCCAGGTTCATATTCCACGGCGCATCTTTAGCCGGAACACCGGAATCTTTTCCGAACCAGATAAAATACGGAAGTTTGATGCCCACGGACAGAAAAGTCCCCACGGAAGCCAGGGTCATCATGAGCATCAAAATGTTCCGGTGACTTTCCCCCGCAGCGGCGATAATCATGGATTTGCTGATGAAACCGCTGGTAAGTGGGAATCCCGAGATGGATATCCCTCCGATAACCGTGAAGATCATGGCCCAGGGCATGCGTTTATATAACCCTCCCAGTTCATTGAGCTTGGATTTTCCGGTCATCTCCAGCACCGCGCCGGCCCCCATAAAGAGCAGGGCTTTGTAAATGATGTGGGC
>JAYEFV010000518.1:0-7572 GCA_034658755.1 Thermodesulfobacteriota bacterium
CTGTTAAATCCACCGTTTTGGGCGGGGTCATTCCCGGAGGTTTAATATTCGGTATTGGATGGGGTTTGCTGGGGTATTGTCCGGGAACCTCCGCCGGTGCTGTGGGTGAAGGAAGATGGGACGGAATTTGGGGGATTTTGGGAATGTTAACCGGGTACGGCCTTTATGCCGAAGCGTTTCCCTATCTAAAAAAGACAGTTTTAACATGGGGTGATTTCGGCAAAATTACCTTGCCGCAAATTTTAGGAATCAGTCATTGGGTAGTTATTACCATATTAATCATTAGCGGATTGATGCTTTTTTATTGGTTTGAAAAAAAAAGACTGTGAAAATGGAAAAATAACGCCTAAGCTAATTCAACGAAATGGCTGCACCTGGCGCCCGGATCCGAACTGTGCGGTTGGACATACCCGCAGAGACCCCATAATGGTCGGGTATTCCGGTTAAAAGGCTCTCATACCTGCCGGTTTCGATATTGGAGTGGCTTGCTGGAGTGTTTACCCTGAATTTTTCCCGTCCGTTCAAAAGATGATATCTGTTTTACAATTTACAAATGCAAAAATATATGCTAACAAACTTTTATTACAGACTACCCTGATAGACGTCCATTCGGCATTAGATAAACTGAACAAAATGGAGTGTTTCTATAAAGACCATATAAACGAGAGCGTTGCAAAACACCCCCTTTTGCCCAATTCCAGTGTCAGGCTCAAATTTTAATCCTCAAAATACTAAATGTATTCCTGTGGTTAAAATTTTCGCCTTCCTTGACCTTGAACCCCGGTTAAATATGAAATACGGATTTAACTGGGCAGGCAAAATTGAACGTTTTTCAAAGCTCTCTAAACGAATATGGGTCGAATTATAAATATAATAATCTTGCCGAAATGAAAATCTTAAAAAAAAGAGGTTAAAAGATGAACAAAAATAAAATATTACATATATTTTACCCAATTGTAATAATGCTATCACTTTTTCTGATCACTGCTTGCGCCGGTACCCCGAGCGGTCCGGGAGCAGCCCCCAGCATGGTAAGTGGCGAAAACCCGGTGGAAATGGTCAACCGGTTGGGTGGGCACATCGCAGATGCTCGCAAAAATCAGCTAAATGTGCTTTCACCTACCTGGTACGCAAAGGCTGAGGGTTCCTATCTAAAAGCCAAAGATGATCTTGAAAAAGGCAAAGAGCTTTCGGAGGTACTGAAATACGTGAACAAAACAGAAACCCAGCTCCAAAAAGCAGAAGAAATGGCTAAAATATCTCGAACTACCTTGGGCGAACTGATTGAAGCAAGGAACAAGGCTCGCGTTGCCGGTGCTACGGATTTGGGCAAGGATTATGTGGCGGCGGAGAACAGGTTTCTCAACCTTACCCGAGCCATAGAGAATAATGATTTGCGTTATGCTCAAAATAACCAGAAAAAGCTTTCTGACGTGTTCCGTCAACTGGAAATCCGGGCAATTAAGGAAAAAACCATCGGTGAGGTCCGCACGCTCATCGACCAGGCCGAAAAAGCCGGTGCTAAGAAAATAACACCGAGGTCATTTGCCCTGGCCCAAGAAAAATTGAAGGAAGCCGATGAATTCATCACCGAAAATCCTTACGATAAAGATACCATGAAGAAGAAAGCCGATGAGGCCCTGTTTATGGCCAAGCGGCTTCATCCCATAATGGATCAGAGCCGGAAGATCAAGCCCATGCCCCCTGAACAGGTCTCCTTATGGATGGAAGAAATCCTGTACAAAATGACCCGTAAACTGTCGGCTCCGGATATGCGGGATCAGGACTTTGAGGTTCAGGTGGAGAATATTCTCGGCTCAATCGGGACGCTGCAGTCTGACCATGATTTTATGATGGCCAAGGTCAATTTCCAGCAAGAGCAAATGGATCTTTTGAATCAGCGTATCGGTCTGCTCGACAAAAAAACTCGTAGAGGCCAGGCCGAAAAAGAGTTCAATCAACGATACAATGAGGTCCAGACATTTTTTGATAGTGACGAGGCTGAAGTTTACAAACAAGAAAACCAGTTGGTCATCCGTTTAAAGGCCATTAAATTTCCGGTGGGCCAGAGCATCCTTATGCCGGGAACTTATACTCTGCTGAGTAAAGTGCAACGGGCCATCAGAACCTTCGGTGAACCTCAGGTGGTGGTCGAAGGTCATACAGACAATACTGGCTCGGATGAAGTTAACGAGTACTTGTCCCAACAGAGGGCCGAAGCAGTTATGGAATACCTGATTGCCAATAAGACCCTGCCGTCCGATAAAATTATGGCCGTTGGATACGGATCGGTAAGGCCTCTGGCATCCAATAAGACATCTGAAGGACGGGCCATCAATCGTCGTATCGATGTGGTTATTACGCCTACGGTAAAGACGGCGCCCTAGACCACATACTTCACAAGCCGAACAAGGTCTAAAAAGAACCTATAGTCCTGCTCTTACCGCACACTCGTAAATCGGAACCAGGGCTTACTTAAGATGCTCTACGACCGAAGCTCGGGGAGGGAGCAATTAACCATGCTCGACCGAACTACAGATACCGGTGGTCCAAATGTGACTGCCGGGCGTTGGCGACGGTTCCTTGAATGGATGAGGATGTCCGCTAATGGACTGAAGTTTGGACTGTCGCCATTATATAAAATCGATATAGTAATGAAAGCGTAATTTAAATCTCTCAACTTAGCTCAAACCAATTTTATGGGGGCGATTATGGAACTTAGTCTTCTCGGCACTTCTGGCATTAAAATTTCGCCGATCATTATGGGAACATGGCAGACAGGCAAGGCAATGTGGGTAGGCATCGATGACAAGGAATCCATTGCGGCGATAAGGGCAGCGTATGATGCGGGCATCACTACATTCGATACGGCAGAGGTTTATGGTAACGGCCATTCAGAAAAAATCGTCGGGAATGCCCTTCAAGATATGCGTGACAGAGTTGTAATTGCGACCAAGGTATTTTCAAATCATCTAAAATACAAACAGGTAATCAATTCATGCCATAGATCTTTAAAAAATCTTAACACTGACTATATAGATCTTTATCAGATCCATTGGCCTCCGGGTTCTTTTGGCAGCAAACCCGTTTCTTTAGAAGAGACCATGAGTGCCATGACCCACTTGAAAGCACAGGGTAAAATTCTCGCCATCGGCGTTTCCAATTTCTCCTTATCCCAGCTTAAGGAAGCGGTAACCTACGAAAGAATCGACAGCTTACAGCCACCTTATTCCTTGTTCTGGCGAAAGGTTGAAACCGATGCTTTGCCTTATTGTCTTAAAAACAATATAACTTTGCTTGCATATTCTTCACTGGCTCAAGGGCTGTTGACAGGAAAATTCGGCCCGGATCATAAATTCGCTACAGGTGATCACCGTTCCAGCAACAAGTTGTTTCAGCCGGAACATTATAAACGAGTCCAGAACGCATTGGATAAACTCCGTCCTATTGCAGATGATAAAAATATCACATTGGGTCAATTGGCTCTGGCCTGGATAATTTCGAGGCCAGGAATATGTGCCATTGCCGGCGCTCGTAACGCCGAACAGGCCACTCAAAATGCTGCGGCTGCAACTGTTCACTTGTCTGATCAAGAGTTGACAGCTATAAGTGACATCGGGAAAATAGTTACCGATCAATTGGATGATGATCCGGTGATGTGGAAATGGTAAACTCTCATCTTATGTTGTTAGTTCAATTCTAATGGTTGAAAATTGGGGAAAATACAGAGATGGGGAATCTGCTGAATTTGTTCGTTCAAAATATAATCCTGCATGTTAGAAACAGTTCCCATGCGACTACAAGCATAAACACGCCAATGGCATAAGAAAAGAGAGAACGAGTGTAAATTTTAATTTTCCTGAGAAAAACATTGTTGAATATTAAAAGAATAATTACAGAATAGCATGCTAATAAATATTTCACACTCATAAACGTCAAAGGGCTGAAGTTGAGAAAATATGCCATTATAGGATTAATTTCTGTAGCCCCGTAACCTAACAAAAACAAAGTTAGTAACGCATCGATTATATTTAGAAAAAGAAGAAATATTATAGCTCCAAAAAGCGTTGAACTATATTGATCAAAATAGAAAATATTATTCTTATCGTCCTGCCGACGTATTTTTTTTCTCCTCTTGTAAATAAACAATGATTTGATTTCCGGAATCTTATGTTTACGTCGGTCTTTTCCAGATCTTCTATCAAAGTAAGATGAATGTTTTGGGTGTCCGGTCATAAATGAAAGAGAATATGTCACGGTTTAAAAATTTTGAATGTGATATTCTACATATTCAAAAATTGTGCCAGATTTATCAATTAAATAAATCTCTTATGATTTCTATTGGTTATCATTTTTTAAGAATATACAAAACTTAATTATTGTGAAATGAATTTCATAGTAATTTATGTAATTAATTTTACATTAACTTTAGCTCACTTTAGCTCACTTCAAACTTCAAACTTTTAGAATTCAACTTATACGGGATAGTTGTCTTGACAAAAATACGTAATCGAATTTACGAATTAGAGCACTTAGCAATTGTTTTTGCGCGATCCCTAGGGCACCAAGCCACGAAAAAAGAATAATAAATATATCCTTTGTGTCTTAGTGCCTTTGTGGCAAACATTTTCGGTTCTCTCCGAGCTGTAGGCTTTACCCTCCGGCCTGTAAGCCCTACGGGCTGGAAGCGAAGCCGGAGGCCAGCTTGTCCGGGTTAGGCTTTGGCGGTTTTTTGTACCATGGAAAGGCAATGTATGGAATTTTAATTTCAACCTACCGATTTTATATACCTTGGAGACACAGCTATCGACATGAAAACCGCCGTTTCTGCGGGAATGTTTCCAGTTGGAGTGCTGTGGGGGTTTCGCTCTTTAGAAGAATTAAAGGGAAATGGGGCGCGTGTCGTTATTGACGAACCCATGCAAATTATGGATCTTATAAAAACATGATTAAAAAAATTATATCAAGCGGTCAAACCGAAGCGGATCAGGCAGTTCTTGATGTTGCAATAAAACTGGGATTTCCCCACGGTGGGTGGATCCCAAAAGGGCGGATTACCAAGACAGGAACATTGCCTGGCAAGTATAGGCTTAAAGAAATGCCTACCGACAATTATTCTGAATGTATCGAACAGAACATAAAAGATTCAAAAGGAACGCTTATAATATCATACGGCAAATTAACCGGTGATTATGATTATGCCAGGAAGATGACTTTGAAACATAAACGTCAGCTGCTTGGGATAGACCTTAACCAAACAATTGCCTTTGAAGCTGCATCTCTCATTAAGGATTGGATTCAACTTAGGCACATCGATGTTTTATTTGTGATTGGCCAGAGTGGAAACATAAATCCTGATATAGGAAAACAGACAGCGAGTATCATTGAGGGTGCATTAATATTGGATCTAATGAACACCTCTCCCGGTTCTAATGTTACCGATTTATCCGAAAGAGACTATTTTGAGAAACTTCCTGGACCTCCAAAAACAGTAAATCAAGCTGTTGACATATTAATGTTGAAAATGGCGCTTAAGGATAATGTCACCATAGCTAATATGACATACGGTGAGCTGGTTAATCTCAATCCAGATTTGGGTTCTTATATCAAAAATATTTTCCGTCCATGGTCTGGGAATGATGAACTCATGGAATCTTGCAGGTTTGTGACCAAAAATAAAAAATTAAATGAAGACGGTGCATGCTTTGCCATTATTGAAGCACTATGGAAAAGATTACGAAAGACACATAAAATAAGAGTGGTGAAATGAAAGCATGATTTATAAGTAGATTGTATTACCTAAAAACTGCATACAAATTTTAAAAGGCTTAAATAAAAACAATTATATTATACTGTTAGCATATAGACGGTTCCTCTGATGCTAATAGTATCCATAATTAGTTCCCACAGCGGCGATCGGGTATGTTCAAGCGGTTTTCCTAAAACATATCCTTTAACGCCAGCAACGTTTCAATCGTAGGATTATCCGAAGGGTCTTTTGAATAATGCGCATAACGAATATTACCCGCAGTATCTATCAAAAATACACCGGGAAGCTGCATGACATCGCCCCGCGGCACGCTCGGTGTGTATCCCCGTGACAGGGCTTTCAACCCTTTCAACAGAAAGGCCGGTGATGCCATACTTGTAATAGAACTTCTTCCAAGACCATATGTCTGATACAGCTTTTTTTCGGGATCGCAGATTATTGGAAACGATAGAGAAAATTGCTTTCTGAACGCTTCCGCCCGATCGGGGGTTCCCAGACCCACAAGAACAACCTGAAACTCAATGTCATCAAACTGAGCTTTCGAGCGATGCAACTGCACCGCTTGCTCACGGCAGAAGGGTCAACCGAAGTGTCTAAGGAATACAAGGAGCAGGGGACGTTTCTCCCATAGCCCGCTGAGACGGCGTTCCGCCCCGTCGGAAAACGTCACTTCGGCATCCATTGCGTTCGGATATGTTTCCGTAAATGCCATTTGCGCTCTCCTTCATTATGAGGGATTTAATGGTTGCTTATCTTAACCATCATCATAGCATATTGGCAGAAAAGTGAAAAGAGCGACTTGGCGGTTGATTTTCATGAAATCCGCGCTTATAGGTGCGATAGAGTAATGGAGGACCAAATCATGATCTCATCTTTTTATACAAACCGGTTGTCCACAGCACGTAGATCAGCAACTAATGGTTTTGTTTGTTTTATTGGGATATTCTTAAAGAGCACTTGAAATCTGTTACGTTGCATTCTAAAATACCGGCGGCTTTTTGCAAAAGTGCTAAATCTTTCGTATGTGAAGAAAGGTATAGATCAAGAAAAAAGACCGGAACTTGTGGGAGGTGGTTTATTACCAAGTCTTGGGTGTGGGTCTGGGGTAGGGTAGTCACGGTTAAAGGCACAGGATCGGGTTACAGGTGATGAGTAAATATCTTACTAAAACTCGGGGCGTTATGCTTATGATCCGGGAATGAGGGTTTTCAGGACATCTTTTTTTCCAACGATTCCCACAAGCTCTCCCTTATCCACTACAGGGATAGTGTGAAAATTTTTGTCCACCATGAGGGCGGCCACCTTTTCGATGTCCGTATCGGGCTGGACCGTGACCGGGTTTGGGGTCATGGCCTGAGCCACGGTGATGGCAGCGATTTTCTGAACCTGCTTTTCGATTTGTTTCATGGAGGTCAGCGTAATCAATCCATCCAGAAATGTGAAAAAAGAGGGGATGGGAAGTTTTTTCTGTTGCGCAATCAGGTCACTCTGGCAGAGGATTCCCACCAGTTTTCCCGTTTTATCCGTCACGGGGATGCCGTTGATACGGTTTTCAAGAAGAAGCTTTGTTGCCTGGACAATCTCCGTCTCGGACGAAACGGTGATTAACTCTCTTGTCATGATATCTTTTACTTTGAGCATGTCAATACTATCGATTTTTATAAAAGGTGTAACAGGTTAATGCCTGAATCTCATATGAAACTAGAAAGTTTTTTTTTCGATTAAACTGGCCGCTTTTCAGGCCAGCGGCGGTGCTTGCATATGAAAGCCTCCGACTCGTGCAAAATTCAGGTAATAATCCA
>JAYEFV010000519.1:0-7562 GCA_034658755.1 Thermodesulfobacteriota bacterium
GTTGCCGTAAAACCGATTTCTTCCATTTTGGTCGAGCAAAAAACAATTGACGCGTCACGAAAGTCGGCCACGATTTCAACCAGAGGACGTCATGATATTTCGGCCATACCCCGTATCAATGTGGTCTGCGAGGCCATGGTCGGCCTTGTTCTTGCGGATCATCTGTTAAGGCAACGGGCAATTCAATAGGCCGGATATTGCTGAATACAAAAGATCCGGTGTAACCGTTCACGGGTTCAGGGTTCAAAGGTTCAGGGTTAATGAGCTTGCGATATTCTACATGTTTTCGCTTTCAACATCAGCGACAACTCGCTTGATCTATCCTGATAAACAAAGAAATTGTGGGCATTCAGCTCGAAATTAAAGATAATCTACCAGCATATTGTATTTGTAGTTTCAGCCCATTGTCCTCCTCAACACATCGGCTTCATTTTCCAGAATGCGGAAACCGCAAATCCCCCAACCTTTGAACCGTGAACTTTGAACCGTGAAAGGTTACGATCCGGTTTAGGTCAGCCACGACTTGATATCCTTTTTTAAAGGGATTTTGCCGACGCTTTTAACTTCGCCGTCAATGACGACCGCGGGGGTGCCGAAAACGCCGTAGCCGGCAATTTCCATGATATCGGTCACTTTCTCTACTTTCGCGTCTATACCTGCTTCGGCCACCGCTTCCTTTACGTGTTGTTCGGTCTGCTTACATTTTGGGCAACCCGGGCCCAGTACTTTAATTTCCATGATTTTCTCCTTTCTAATTTAATAGTATAGGAATTTCCTTTTTTGGACACAGATGAACACAGATTATCAAGATTCTTAAATTAAGAAATAATAATATTATCTGTGAAAATCTGTGAAAATCTGTGTCCTATTTAACTTGTGCTAAAATAATGCCCGAAGATCATCCCGCTAATTGTGGCCATAATTACGACGAGTATAATATAGGCGATAGTTTTTTTAGTCCCCAGCACGCTTCTGATTACCAGCATATTCGGGAGGCTGAGGGCAGGACCGGCGAGTAAAAGGGCCAGTGCCGGCCCGTTACCCATGCCCGAACCCATAAGACCTTGTAAAATGGGTACTTCAGTGAGAGTGGCAAAATACATGAATGCACCCGCTACAGAGGCAAATAGGTTTGCACCCAAAGAATTGCCTCCCACCAGGCTGCTCACCCAGCGGGATGAGATAAGGCCTTCTGAGCCGGGCCGTCCCAGTAAAAGCCCTGCCACTAGCACGCCGGCAAAGAGCAACGGCATGATTTGCTTAGTGAAATCCCAGCTTGAAAGAAACCAGCTCTCGGTTTCGCCTCGAGTGGTAGTGATCATCCAAACCAATCCAATAATTCCTGCTGAAAAAGCGATGAGCGGTTCATGTGGAAATAAAAGTGCCAAAACCAAAACGACCACACCGGCAAGGGCAGCTTTGTAGGCCTTAACCTTAAACCAGACCATGAGAAGTACTCCCAAAATTGCTGCAAAAATTCCGGTCATCAGCCATTTGACACTGTAAATGGTATTCCACAGCCCCGAAGGATCTGCCGGTTTTCCCCATGTGGCGGAAATGAGAATAAACACCATGGTGGCAAAATAAAGTACATTCTGCCACAGGGGCCGTTCAACCTCGGGTTCCGGCATATGCAGGGCCGCCTCTACTTTGGCCTCTTCTTCTTTAATGAAGAGAAAATGCATTATCAGTCCGATAACAATGCTGAAAATCACGGCTCCCGCAGCACGAGCCGTGCCCATGGCAAGGCCGAGAACCCGGGCCGTCAGCACAATCGCCAGCACATTGATGGCCGGACCGGAATAGAGAAACGCAATGGCCGGTCCCAGACCGGCGCCCCGTTTCCAGATGCCGGCAAAAATCGGTAAGACCGTACAGGAGCAGACCGCAAGAATAGAGCCGGATACCGATGCCACACCATAAGCCAGCACTTTTTTTGCTCTGGCACCCAGGTATTTCATGACTGCGGCCTGTGATACAAAACAGGCGATGGCTCCGGCAATGAAAAAGGCTGGCACCAGGCAGAGAATCACGTGCTCCCGGGCATACCATTTTGCAAGGGCCAGGGACTCAATTACGGCACCGGTAAAACGGGTGTTGCCGACAGGAATCCAGAAAAAGACCAGGAAAATTGCTAAAATCAGAACCAGCGGTTTCCAGATGGTTTTCCAGTCTACCAGGCTCGGCTGTGCTTCTTCTTCAATGCTTGATTTATAGAGATAAACGGTCACTTGTTTTTTATTTCCATAATATCTTCAATTTTTGATTTAATACTGTTCACCTGGGAATCGGACAGTAAAAAAGGGTAATCGTTTTCCGAGGAAATTGCCGGATACGTTTTGGCATCCTTATCTTTTTTGGCAAATACGGAAAGCGAGTATTCCTTGTCTCCTTTCAGGGCAACGGCATAGGTCGGGTTTTTTAAATCGTCTTTTTTCACGTCATTTATATATGTTTCACACTCCAGTCGATTAAGAAAACTTAAAAGACTCTTAACCCTTTCTTTATCCACTTTTTTACCGTCAGTATTCTGCCAGACTATTTTGGTTTCGGGTTCTTTAGAGGTTTTGTCTTGTTTGTACTTTTTTTTACCCTCTTGTTCGGAGACCTTCTTTTGGCTCAGAATCATGGTCTTTTTGTCTTTGGTAAGCGAAATTTCACGAATATCTTTTTGCGTAAACAACAGCACGGTCTTATCTCGTAACTCATCAACGGTCTGGTCAAATTTTCTTCTGAAATCTCCTCTGGCGTGATAGATATTGGGATCGGTTGCCAATCTAACAAATGTATGCTGATAGGTGGCCGCTGCTTTGCCGATATCAAATTCCCGGCTCAGCGTTTTTTCTTGCCAGGCTTTCACAGTGATTTTCTTATCATTGGTCAAATCATAACGCACATAATTTTTTGATTCTGATACAAGAGCTGTCAGTGTCAATTTTTCAATTACGTCAAGCATGTTTTTGACCTTTGCAGAATCAGCAGGATATCCTTTCACCCCGATGTGCCAGGTGTTGTCTTTTTTATTCAAAACAAGGGTCTTGTCTGCCTTGCCGACTTCAAGTTTTGAAATCTGTTTTCCGGAAACCACGGTGATATCCGGAAGCTTGTAATGTGTCCGGTTTGAACGATGCAAGACAAGATAAAGGATCAATGCAACCATGACACCTGCCAGTATGAAATATTCTTTTTTAATTTTCATCCTAACCTCTCTTTATGCGTTCAAAGGTTCAAAGTCTTTATGGTTCAAAGGTTCAAAGGTTCAAAAGTTCAAAGTTGATGGAAGATTGTATAAAAGATTTAACCCAGAACCCCGATCTAATAATCAATAATCAATTGTTAATTATTAATTGTTACCCATTGATTATTAACCATTATTTATTCAACCCTGAACTCTGAACCCAGAACCCAGAACCTCTGAACCCTGAACCCAGAACCCTGAACCCAGAACCTCTAAACCTTGATCTTACTTTTGAAACATCATTTGTATCCGTTTTTTTCTTGAATGGCGGCCCAGCCAAATAATCAATCCCAAAAAGACGACAAGCACCGGAAGCCCGGCGATATTAAAAGACTTGACAAATGTTTTTGTAAACGCTCCGGTATCATGTAACGGATTAAAACGGAGAATTTTGCTTCGCATTGTGGCTATATTCTGCCGGTGGTTCAGGGCATCTATGGTATTCAAAACAAACATGTCGTTGGGGCTGCCACCTTCAGGATTCAAAACATTATCCGTTAACATTGCCGATGAAGCCATCAAAAAGATTTTAGCGGGTTTGCCTTTTGGTATAAAGTCTCCCCGGCCTTTTATTTTGGACATGTCAATGTTCTCTTTTTTAGATCCGGATTCATTGCTGCTTTCTTCATTATCCTTGGTTTCCGCATCCGTTTCATCCGATGTTTTTTCAGGGATCGGTTTTCCCGCAAAATAACTGGGAAACTCCCCTTCAATAATATATGCCAATGGAAAACTCTGTAATTCATCAGCAGACGGCGGGGGACTGAGAAACATCGGATTAATAGTGATATTTTCGCGCATTTCCCATGATTTTTCTGAAGATGAAAACAGCTTCACGGGCGTTAACTTGTTTTTTGAAATCCGTTCTTCATCCAGTTCCAGAGGGGATATTTTAACCGCAACCAGCCCATTGATGCCGTTCATAAATTTAAGGTCATGATTGATAAATCTGTTTTTGATGATCGGGGCAAAATATATGGGTCTTTCCCCCCCGCCCATGCTCCCGGGAAGCCGTTGCTTATGACAATTTTCATCCATAACATACGATTTTTTCATGTCGATTCCGTAATGAGCCAGCAATTTGTTAAGACCGGTTTCCAGGGGCACATACTTAACCCCTCGGTTTAATCCAAAATTTTGCCGGCTGTTATCCCTGACTTCATTGAAGGCATCCAAGAACAGTGCCAGGTTGGTTCCCCTCATCAGGGCCTGATCGATCTGGTAAAGCTCGTAATCAGAAAAATTTTCTGTGGGTCGTGCGATAACCAGACAATTCAGGCTTCCGGGGATGGGCCGGTCTTTTAAATTGACCGGTTTAATACTGTAAGTTTGGGAGATCAGGCTTGCAAATGTTGATAGCGAATCCGGATTGTTTTGTCCCATTGGCGAGAAAGCCGAAATATCATGGGTACCGTGATCCGCAAGATACCCAAGATTCTGGTTGATATCGATCAGGGTTTCCAGATTGTCGTTGATTATTTCTTCCAGTTGATCAATGTCGGTCAGATTGTACTGGGTTCCGATGATCGGTATCCGTAGTGCACTTAACAGCGGAATCTCCCGGACTTTTTCCTTATATTCCATTACAAGACCGATCATACCGCTGCCGGCCTGAATTTTACCCCCTGAAAGATCAGGCCATTTGAGGTGCATAAGGTTATATTTTTCCAAGGGTTGTTGATCTGTTTGCACGGTTGAGGGGTCGATATAAGTATATTCGAGTTTCCCGTAGTTTTTGGAATTGACTTCGTTAATTATTTCTTCCAACTTGTCCGGATATTCAGGAAGCTCGCTAAGACCCATAAACGGTGCAACAGATTTTAAGGAAGAAGACAAAAACAGTTTGACCCGAATTTTATCCGCAAGACTTAACAATGCACTGATTTTGTTGTTTAGCTTCTGTATGGCCGTGGTTAGTTTATACTCTAACCCATTGATGGAGGTAATTGTGGGAATCCTTTCTATCATATCACCGTGAATTAATACCAGACCCATGTAAGCCTTTTTAAATTTTACTTCATCTTGTTCAAACGCCTGAATTTGAACCGGGTGAATCCCATAATTTTTGGCCAGTTTCTGATTCTCCTGTGCCGAAGGGTTGATTCCTTGAGACTCGGGGCTGACGTCATAAAACCGGTAGTTAAAATATTTGTTGGCGTGGATAGCATATTCCTCAAGCAGATCATGAAGATATCGTTCCGTATTGTTGTATGGGGCCGGCAGGTTTTTGGTAAAAAACACATCTATGGTTAATGGCTCGGAAAGCGTGGATACCACCTTTTTGCTTGCTTCGGATATGGAATAGAGCCTGTTGGATGTGAGATCCATCCTGAAAAAGAGTGTCATGCCTGCCACATTGATGAGGACGATGATCACCAGATAAATAAAAAGCTTTATATATTTTGCATATGGTTTTTGTTTGCCCATTTTATTCTCCTTAATTTTTTTCTTGCATGACCAGATGGGTGCCGTAAAGACCGATAAAGACCACACTTAAAAAATAGACAATATCCCGAGAATCGATGATCCCTTTGGCGATGTTTTGGAAATGAAAATCAGCACCCAGATAGCCGATAACTCCCAACAGGGACCCGGGAAAGAAAAAAAGCATTTTGTCGATCAAGGTCAGGGTGAAGCAGATTGCCATTCCCACAATAAAGGCGATAATCTGATTACGGGTCAATGACGATGCAAAAAGCCCCACAGCGACAAAAGACGCGCCCAGTAGCAGAGCTCCCAAATAGCCTCCTGCCACAGGTCCCCATTCGAGCTGGCCCATAAAGGCGATGAATATGGGGTAGGCAAAGGTCGGCACCAGGGCCGCAGCCACGAATAAAACGCCGGCTAAAAATTTTCCCATAAGGATGTCCTTAAACGTCACCGGCAGAGTGAGGAGCATCTCATAAGATCCCACGTTCAGTTCCTCAGAAAACAATCTCATGGTGACTGCCGGGATCAGGAAGGAAAAAGTAATGGGAAGCAGATTAAAAAAGTTTCTCAGGTCAGCCTGATTATAATAGAAAAAGGTTGTAAAAAAGAACCACCCGGTCACCAGTAGAAAAATAGATATGACAATATAGGCGATGGGGGATATGAAATAGTCTTTAAGTTCCTTTTTGCAAATACGGATAACTTGTTGCATGTCAGTCCTCCTCGGTCAGCTCTCGGAATATGGTTTCAAGGGTTTTGGTCTCCTGATGAAACTCAATGAGAACCCAATCGGTTTGTTTTATGGCGTGATAGACGGTTTCTCTCAGGTCGGAAGCGGATTTGCAGGCAACTTGCACGCTAAGAGGTCCGTTTGGTTTTTCATTAATTTTTTCAATTCCAACCACGCCGTCAATTCCGCTTAATTTATCGTGTACATCTTGAAAATTTGCCTTCAGAATATCTAAATGGATAAAATGTGTTTGACCCGCAGATTGCTTGAGATTTTCCATTCGGTCGTTTGCGACGATCTTTCCTTTATCGATTATCACCACCCGGTCACAGGTTGCCTCAACTTCGCTCAGGATATGGGTTGAAAGAATTACGGTTTTTTCTTCCCCGATCTGCCTGATGATTTCCCGTATTTCGGCGATTTGATTGGGATCAAGGCCTGAAGTGGGTTCATCAAGAATCAAAATTTCCGGATCATCCATCATGGCGTGGGCCAGACCGACCCGCTGATTTAATCCTTTGGAGAGTACACTGATACTCCGGTGCATAATTTCATCCAACCCACACAAATCCACAAGCTGCCGGATTCTGGAAATTTTCTTATTTTTATCCAGCCCCCTTAGTCCTGCAACATAATCAAGATAGTCATAAACCAGCATGCTGTGGTACAGGGGTGCGGACTCCGGAAGGTAGCCCATAAGCTTTTTGATTTCCAGCAAATTCTCTTCAAGCTGATAGTCCTTTACGCGAATGGTTCCGGATGTGGGCATAAAATAACCGGTCAGCATCCGCAAGGTGGTTGTTTTACCTGCGCCGTTCGGGCCCAGCAAGCCGAGGATTTCACCTTTTTTAATGTCGAGATTGATCTGATCCACAGCGCAGAAGTCTCTGTAATATTTACTCAAATTTTCAATATGGATCATGGTTTTTCCTTTCTTTTTGTCAGTTTCATAAAAAATCAATTTTTCTTAAAATGTCTTTAAAAACTTTTTACAAATTCATCAAGCTTAAAAATTTAAAATTTATTCATACCGGCACGTTGGGTTGTTAAGCTTTATTAGAAAGAGTTTTTTTTTAAGTTAAAGCAGGTCCTTACCGGTGCAGCACTTATAATACTTGAGGAGATCAATTATGGTAAGGTCTGCTATGACCCTTTTTTGGCTAT
>JAYEFV010000520.1:0-1753 GCA_034658755.1 Thermodesulfobacteriota bacterium
ACCACTCTCTCTTATTTCATTCACAATCTCTCCTGCAACGGATTCCACCTTTTCAGCAGGAAAGTAAATGTTTATGGTGACACATGCAAATATCAATACTGAGAGAAGTGAAGCCGCTATTAACAAAGTCTTTCGATAAAATTCCATTTTGACCTCCCGTTTATGTTCTATGGCTTCCAAAATAAGTTTTTATAGTAATTTGACATATGATCTTTAAAAAAGTTTACCGCCTGGGCGGGATTACTGAGAGAAACTTCAAATTGGGAACTCAATAACCCCTAAAAATGCCATTTCTGGATGGGAACTATTTAATTACTGGCCCACTGCCCTTGGCAGTAATACGTTTTACTCTTTTTACCATATCCTTGAAGCTGATACGATTATCAGGGTTTTGATTTACAACATTTACACCTGAAAAGCCACCTCTTTTCACCAAAAACTCATTTCCTCCTTCCTTGATAGTGCCGTTGACTTTGAAAACATCATTTTCCAGGGATGCGCGCAAACCGATTTTTTTATAAGGGAACTCCTTGAAAAGCATGGCAAAACTACCGGCAAGCCCCACAAAAGGGCTCTGACCTCCACCGATCCGGGCGATATTATCCAAGGCCTTTACGCTAATCCTTTGAGGCACGCCTTTTGTCTTGACTGTTTCCAATAATAGATCAAACTTTTGAGGTTGACCATAGGCGATCTCCAGACCTTTAATGTGTCCCTTAAGCACCCCTTCGATCTTCCCAAAAGAGGTGCCTGCGGTCATTTCTGCCAGACGAAGGGCTTTCCATCCGGCACTCATCCTAAAAACCGGGGTAGAACTGAACATCTCTGAGGCGCCGAGATCGGAGACAATGACCTTCCCATTGAAAACCTCTGCCTTTATCTTTCCATGGGCGCTTAAGGTCCCTCCTTCAAAACGTATGGGATCCAGTTTCCCGTATACTGTTCCCTGTACTGGTTGAGGCAAAATCCTGGATAATAGAGGATTGATGTCAGCGGCGTTCATTGTCAGGCTGGTGTCAATGGAAGGTCGTGAACCGAATATGTCTTTGCTTATTATGGGCCCCAAATTGACTTTCCCTCCCGGAATCCTAAGAGTGGTTGGGGCCTTCACAGATAACGAGTTCGGTCCGGCATCCAGCGTAAGCGCCAGTCTCTGTTCGGAAAACATGGGAAGATTCATGGATCGAATCGATAACGCCCCTTTTTCCGTCTTCCTTACCCTTTCAGACTTTTTAGCCTGGTACCAGACTGGCAAATCAAGATTAATCCCCTTAAATGAAAACCTTTCTTCGCCCGATGAAAGCGTCCCATCATGCCACATGCAGCGTCCCGTGACCATCCAGTCCGTCCCAATACCTGCCAATTCCATGTCCGCTGAAATGGCGCCTCCTATGTCCAGGGAAGTGAGAAAAGGTTTCTCTGTCTGAAAGGGCTCTAAGATGAAATGGTCAAACACCGGTTTCAAGGCCGTCTTAGGGATACTTACGGAAAGCCCTATTCGCTGATCCCGGGATTTATGAAGAAAAGTTCCATGGATATTGAGCGTCAAAATATCTTTCAAGCCTAACCTTAGACTTGATAACTGCAGGTATTTTTTTGGAATTTCGTATTTTATCTCACAGGAAGAGAAAAACGGATTGTTGTTAAGGTCGAGATAGAATCGATCATATAGAATCTCGCCCCCATCTGCTTTAAAGGAAGTGTTGGCAACCATATAAGCTTCTTTCAGGCCTATCTCACCATCCATTTTAAT
>JAYEFV010000521.1:0-1753 GCA_034658755.1 Thermodesulfobacteriota bacterium
ATATGAATCAATTATCTTGGCTGCAGAATTAAAGTCTTTTTCAGATAATGTTCCGTCAGGCTCCAAGATAGCGATACCTTCTCTTTCCTTTAAATTAACGGTTAACATCTATATTCTCCTTTTTTTGTTTCATCTTCTATTCCCGTGTCATGGCCTTACCGCACTTGGACATTTCTGCTCATAACATGGAGTACCTTGTTGATGGGTTGCTTTTTCACCACAGTCAAGGCAGCCGCAGTAACCGCCTGGGCCTTTTGCAAAACCACCTCCTCGCCCACCTCCGCCTTTGCCTTGTCCTTTCATCCCTTTACCTGTTTCCGGTCCCTGGCCTCTTGGGCCTGTTCCGTCTCCTTTTGGCATTTTATTCCCCTTCCTTGGTTTCCTTTATTTTGGATTTTTCATCCACGCTCTGCTGCTGTTTCAATGGCATTTGATAAGGCAAATATTCTCCTTCTTATAGCCATCTGCCTTTGATCTTTATGTTAGTAAAAGCCTAATCCCAGTACTTCGGGCGACCGTAGAAGTCGTACAGCTGCACCTCATACTCACGGTTCACAGGGGCCGAAGGATCATATTCCGGGCTGTTCTTGACAGCCTCTGTGGTGAGATCAATGTTTACCCTGTTTTCCGCCCAGTCTATCGAGTTTATCCACACAGGAGCCACCAAGACCTTCCGTCCCGGCAGCCATTTGCCGGTATCGGCCACCATGTACCGGACTGTCCAGTGCTCATCATCAAAGAGAAAATTCTTGCACCGGCTGATCTCCCCATCTTCTGCCTCAAGAACATAATTATAAAGTTTTTTTACACTGCGTAACATTTTCTTATCTCCTTTCGGTTATTTTTGTCGAAATATTCATTTTCGTATTACATCTTTTGGCACCGGAGACAATACCAGGCGGTGCGCCCGGCTGGTTTGACAGTTTCCAGCGGCGTATCTCATTTTGGACAGCAGCCGCCTTGTTTGCGATGAGCCAGGAGGTTTGATGATTGGTCTTCCGGATTCATTTTCGTTTGAATAACTTTCTCAAGTCCTTCAATGGTTGGCAGTTGATGACGTCCTTCGCTTCCAGCCAACCGCGGCGGGCCTGGTTGACTCCAAAGCGCATGTAATCCAGATTTGAAATGCTGTGCGCATCGGTGGAAATCGCCACTTTCAGTCCCATCTCTTTGGCCATCTTGCAGGCCTCGTCAGTCAGATCCAGTCGGTCGGGATGGGCATTGAGTTCAAGAAAACAACCATGTTCCCCGGCTGCTTTCATGATTTTTTCGAGATCGATTGGATAAGACTCCCGTTCGTTGATCAGGCGACCGCTGGGATGGGCCAGAATGGTGAAGTAAGGATTATCCATCGCCCGCAATATACGCTCGGTTTTCTTTTTACGCGACAAATTGAATTTGTAGTGTACGGCGCACACGGTGAAATCCAGTTCCTTGAGCACACTGTCCGGCAGATCCAGGGTGGCGTCCTCCAGGATGTCCAGTTCAATGGATTTGAGCACCATGATATCATCGAGTTTCCCGTTCAATTTATCGATGACCTTGATCTGCTCGAGCAAGTGTTTTTTGTTAAGGCCATGGGCGACGGTAACGTGTTTGGAATGATCGGTAATGGCAAGATACGCATAGCCCCGTTCAGCCGCCGCTTCCGCCATCTGTTTCAGAGTGTCATGGCCATCGGTGGCCTTGGTGTGGCAGTGCAGATCACCGCGGATATCCTCCAGGGTGATCAATTCGGGTAGCTGGTCTTTTT
>JAYEFV010000522.1:0-7532 GCA_034658755.1 Thermodesulfobacteriota bacterium
CGAATAGATGAACGGGTTGCTTTATATCGTGGTGTTTCTCTCTGAGATGTTCAACGCCTTCTTGGGCAGTCAGCGCTTTATCAAGGGCAATAAAATCCGGAGTCATGATGCCGCCGGCTATATCCTTATCATAATGGCGCTTTTTATCAATTGCTTTGGGGCCTTCAGTGGCTTCGGGGCCTTCAGTGGCTTCGGGGGCTTCAGTGGCTTCGGGGGCTTCTTTTTCCGCCGGTTCATGGGAGGTTTCCGGTTTGGCTTTTTTTGCGGGAGTACCCTCTTCGACAGGGCTGTCAGTTTTATGAGCGACCCGGACTTCGGAAGGCTTTTCGAAAAACCCAAGCACGGCGCCAAATAACCAGATGCCCACAACCGCTAACAGGGTACAGACGATTATTCGTTTGGAGGCAAACCGTTTGAATTCAGTTTTTTGATCATTACTATTTTTGCTGTTGGTTGAATTTTCCATAATATGTCTCCGTCTAAGCAGTATTGACCAGAGGTTCTAATTTGCTTAACCCGGACGAGCCGGCCTCCGGATCGCAAGCCTACGGCTCGGAGAGAACCAAGAAATATTTGCCACCAAGGCACAAAGACACCCTCCGGGCCGTAGGCAAAGGATTTTATTTTGTTATTCGTTCTTAGTGTCTTGGTGCCTTTGTGGCGAAAAGAAAAAAGTTTTGCCACAAAAAGCACAAATTTCACAACTAAAAAACTAATATTGATGAAATAGTAAAAACTCCGAATTCGTCATGCCGGACCTGATCCGGCATCCAGAACATATTGAAATAACTGGATTCCGGCCTTCGCCGGAATGACGCTTTAAAGGGATTCCAGACTTTTTACGAGATTGTCAATATTAATTCACAAAGCATTTAATTTTAACTTGATGGTATAGGAATTTCCTTTTTTTAGAGCGGCGAAGCCGCGTTATATAGAATCGCGAAGCGATTGTATAACTTGAGTGTATTGGTATAGTCTTTAAATTTCAAGTGAAAAATTGAGACCTTTGCAAAACGCCCCCTTTTGCCCAATTCCTGCGTCAGGCTCAAATTTTAATCCTCAAAATACTTAATGTATTCCTGTGGTTAAAATTTTCGCGTTGACTCGGGACGTCCATGTCCCTCGCCCTTGCGGGCAGCTTGACAGCTGTCCAATTCTGCTATCTTGCAGAATTGCCCTTGTTATTGAACAAAATTGAGCATTTTTCAAAGGTCTCAAATTGCGTTTTTACCTGTTTCTCAGTTTACGGATATCACCGATACGGATGGTCACGTTTTGAGCATCAAAGTATTCTATCAACGGTATCAAGTACTTGCGTGATACGCCGGTCATTTCTTTAAAATGTGGGGTTGTCATCTCTTCATGAGATACAAGGAAGTCGACAAGCTTTTGCTGCAACTCTTGGACGGCCTTTGTATGGAAATAAAGGTCTTCTTTAACTTTGACAATCATCCCTTCATCCACTAAAAGCATGAGAACGTCTTTGGCCCTTGATTGTTCGAGGTTGAGAGTATTGCTCAGTTCTTTGAAATATGGCGGCGTGAGGCCGTTTTTACGGTAGGCATCAAGAATTTTTTCCCTGATATCCGCCTGGTCAACACCCAGGGAAACCGTATGTGAAGCCAGGCGGGCCGTATTTTCCTCTACAACGATATCTTTGTCTTTTATCATCTGATTGAGCGTCAGATTAAAAAGCTTTGAATCCTGTAGACCCGGGAACTTAGACCTGAGTTCTTCTTTGGGCATACCGGTTTTAAGGGGATTGGCCTGATGGTAGCCGCCCAAAAAGTTTGATGTTTCCTCTTTTAGTCTGTCGAAGCTGTTTTTGTGAATGTAAGTCCGGTTTTCCCTGTCGACCAGAACAACCGTTCGTTTTGACAAAAGATCCTGCATGATATTTTGAAGCTGTTTTTCATGCAGGCCGGTCATTATTTTAAGATCTGAAAACACGACTCCCTGATAACCGGATTCATCCACATGATGGGAAATGATGCTTTCGGGGCTTTGATCCATCAGTCCTTTTAATCCCTTAATTATTTCAGGTTTAAACCGTTTATGTTTTTGCGGAATCGGGTTAAGGATATGCCCGCCGCCGATGGTGCGTACCGGGGAGTAACTTCGTATCACGAAACGGTCGTCCTTTATGAGTGCAAGGGGAGAATCGATTCGCAACTGGGCCACGGTGGCTTCACCCGGGAGAAGTTCGTCTTTGTCGAGTAAAATCAGGATACCGAGCACATCACTGGTCCCGGTATGAAATCTGATTTGGGTACGGTTTTTGATCGGTTTTTTATTGCTGCCTATATAATTTAACCATACGTCCATCATGTAGCTCGGCTTTAATGCCCCCGGGTTTGACAGAACATCACCCCGATACACCGAGGCTTTTTCAAGTCCCTGAAAGTTAACGGCCGTTCGTATGCCAGCTTCAGCTCGGTTTACGCTGTGGTTGTGGACCTGAATCCCCCGTACTTTTGACGTAATGCCCGAGGGATAGAGCATAACTATATCTCCCACCTGAACCTCTCCTGAAATAAGGGTTCCGGTAATCACGGTTCCGAATCCCTTCATGGTAAAAACACGGTCTACGGGAAGGCGAAACAGGCTGGAAGGCGGTCGGCTTGGCAACCGGGCGCTTAACTCGTCCAAGGTTTTGATGAATTCAGGTATGCCGTCACCGGTCACCGACGAAACAGGCACGATCGGAGCCTTTTCTAAAAATGTTCCCTGGACAAAATCCCTGATATCCTCGATGACCAGCTCAAGCCATTCTTCGTCCACAAGATCGGTTTTGGTCAAAACAACAAGTCCATGCTTAACCCCCAGCAGGGTGCAGATTTCCATATGTTCCCGGGTCTGGGGCATAACCCCTTCGTCCGCTGCAATTACCATGGCAACGATATCGATTCCGGTTGCGCCGGCCACCATGTTTTTTACAAATTTTTCATGGCCCGGTACATCAACAATCCCGAGATGCTGTCCGCTGGGAAGATCCAGGTGAGCGAATCCAAGTTCAATGGTGATGCCGCGGCGCTTTTCTTCTTTTAAACGGTCGGTGTTAATGCCGGTCAGCGTCTTGATCAGCGCCGTCTTTCCATGGTCGATGTGTCCGGCGGTCCCGAGGATGATCTGTTTCAAATCTGAAATATTCCTTAACTTTAGTTCACTTCACTCTGTGTTCTTTTTTCTTTTTCTAAAGTACTCCAGAACATATGCCATACCCACCAGAAAAACGGCGAGCCCTGCGACATAAACAATTTCTACTTTTCCATAAAACATACGGGTCAAAACAACCGCAACAACAGCACCAAATACCGCTCTGATGATAAAAATGTTAAATTGAGTCACAGAATATCCTTTTAAAATTTGGTTAAAACTCCAAGGTTGAAAATATATATTAGAAGGTAAAATTAATCAACACCAAGTTATAAAATCGCTTCGCGGTTTTATATAACGCGGCTTCGCCGCTTTAAAAAAAGAAATTTCCATACCATCAAGGCTAAAACGAATCTATCATGAGGAATTTTAAATTTGAATTCCCCGCTGCTTGTAGCGCGGGATGAATACAAATGAACGAATCAAGCTTATGAAACCAGGTGAGTCCGGAAAAATTAATGATAAAATAACTTGAATTGGCTTATGTAATCTGTTATTTGATATGTTTTTCAGTTAGATTACCCAAGCATATGGCGAGGTTCGTTTGGGTCATTTTGTCATTTGAGATTCGAATTTGTTTTGTATTTCGGATTTTGCCTGAACATAACTTTTTGTTGAGGCGCCCTTTATGGTGGGTGTAGCTCAGTAGGTAGAGCACCAGGTTGTGGCCCTGGAAGTCGCGGGTTCAAGTCCCGTCACTCACCCCATTTTTTTGTATAATAATGCGCCCGTAGCTCAGCTGGACAGAGCGCCGGACTTCGAATCCGTAGGCCGCCCGTTCGAATCGGGCCGGGCGTACCAATGATTTTAAGGGGTTATGGCGATTTTGCTATAGCCCTTTTTACGTCATATCTAACCGACATCTAACCTCACCAGAAAATATCAGAAGTTACTGAATTGTGTGTGAGTTTATATGAGTTTAAACGAGTTTTAATGCTGCCCCGGTTGCATAATCGCATATGAAATGCATATCATTTATATAATTGCTATCATTATGTAAATATCAGAGGCCTAAAATGCATCGGATTGCCTATTTTATTACTCCCCATGGCTTTGGTCATGCGGCCCGTGCTTCAGCGGTAATGGATTCTGTTAGTGAAACCGTTCCTTTTGTTTCATTTGATATTTTTACCACAGTTCCCAAATGGTTTTTCGAGGACTCGTTTTTTGGTCAGTTTACATACCACGAATTTCCGTCGGATGTCGGACTAGTACAGAAGACGCCTTTTTCGCATGATTTGGAAGAAACCATTGAAAAGTTGGACCGATTTATCCCATTTGATCCTGCACTGCTCTCAGATACAGCAGATCTTTTGAAACGGCGGGCATGCCGGCTGGTCGTCTGTGATATCGCCCCTATAGGGGTTTCCATTGCAGCAGAAGCAGGGATTCCTTCTGTTCTAATAGAAAACTTCACGTGGGACTGGATCTATGAAGATTTCATATATGCCAATGCCCGTATGGGCCGCCATGCGGACTTTTTGCGGAAAATATACCGAGCGGTTGACTATCACATCCAGGCTTCTCCGGTGTGCAATCCGCAGAGTGTTGATATGACCACGGACCCCATCAGCCGACAGGTCAGGGTGCCATCCCTGCGGGTAAGAGAGGAGTTGGGCATCTCTCCGGAAAAGAAAATCGTCTTGCTGACCACCGGCGGCGTGCAAGAAAAATACCGGTTCCTGAAAAGCCTTACCTCGCAACCGGAGATTTGTTTCGTCGTTCCCGGCGGCAGTGAACGTCCTGAACGACATGACAATTTAATTCTTTTGCCACATCGCTCCGATTTTTTCCATCCGAATCTGGTTAATGCCGCAGATGCCGTGGTCGGTAAAGCCGGATATAGTACCATTGCCGAAGTCTATCAGGCGGGAGTGCCGTTCGGTTATGTGCCTCGATCGAATTTTCGTGAAACGGCCAAACTGGTTGCATTTATTGAAAAAGAGATGAAAGGACTCTGTATCAGTATCGAGGATTTCCAGGTCGGCAAGTGGCTTCGGAAAATTTTCCAACTATTGGATCTTCACCGCACTCAACGGCACGATCGCAATGGATCTCACCAGGTAGCTGCTATTATAACGGATCTTTTGAAACAGGAGCAAAACTAAGGGAGAATTCATTTTACAGGATTTCCGATACCTTTCTGCTTCACCAAACACTCGCTCCAATTTTTTCACAAATCCTTGCATTATGATCCAATGTTGCAGATGCCTTTCCCAATTTTTTTTCAAAATGAAATTTTTAGAACTGTCATAAAAGCGGTTTTGAAGCAGAAATACGGTTCGGAAATGTATATTATTTTGGATCTGCAAATCTTTTAACCCAGAGATCTTCTTGGACTCCAGCTTTTTATTCAAATACGTTTAATTATAAATGTCAGACATGTCAGGATCTAACGAATATTCAGGTAATTCAGACAGTTAAAATTTACACCGATCTATATTTAAAGGCCGTTATTATAGTTAAATTCTTACATTTCGACCAACCCTGTTTTTCTGCTCCCTTAAAAACGTATCCAGCGCCTCGATCACCACGCCGGTGATGGTGGTATTGTTTGTTGATGCAAAACCTTCAACTCTTTCCGCGAGCCTACAGGGGATCTGAATATTGAACTCCTTGGTTAAATCAGAGCATTGATCCTTAAAATTTTCGCTTTCCATTTTCAGTGCCAGCCTCTTCAGTTTTAATTAGTGTGAACTCATCATTTCGAACCATTGAAATCAAGATTAACACAAAAACGTTCCTAAAGGAAGCCATATCCCAAATGCAACCACTTCCCAATAACCCTACAGAATCCTTGACATTTTCCTTTCGCTGATGTATTCACTTGAATCAATTCAAATTTCGGAGGCTACAGATGAACAAGCTGGATCTTATTGAGGCGCTTCAAAACAAAGCAGGGATTTCGAAAAACAAAGCCGAAGTGGTTGCAAGGCTGTTTATTAATGAAATTGCAAACGCCTTGGCCAATGAAGACAGGGTGGAAATCCGGGGCCTGTGCTCATTTTGCGTCAAGAATTAAAAGGCATACACCGGCAGGAATCCAAAGACTGGGGAAAAGATTAAAATTAAATCGAAGAAGCTTCCGTTCTTTAAATGCGGGAAAGAATTGAAAGAAAGGGTGAATTATTAGCTCTTTTGAAAAGTTGCGATTTGCAAAACAAATCTTCAATGATATTAGCGTGATGCTGATGCAAGCTTCAGGCACGAAACCTTGACCGACAAACCGGAATTAGGGGAAAGTGATAAACACAAGATGTGGGGTCGGGGGCGAATCTGGATTAGGCAATAATTATTAACAAGAGCGATCGATATCTAAATGGTATCACAAGCTATTGACATTACAAAATATTTCATGTACTGGGAAGGCTTCTGTTCCCGAGGTAATCCCTCAGATTAGATATTTTCGTCATATTTCCTTTTGATTCACATATCCAGTATTGCCTCAATCTAATACTAAAGTATTAGAAATTACCTAGTACCTCCTTCCTTCATCTAGTGCCTTTTACCTATAAAATTTTCCCTAAAAATAATACTTTTGGCGTATTGACAGTTTTATTATCAGTTTGGTAAAAGGTGTATCAATGAAAATAACGGGTTAACATTAAAGCTGATATCCTGGATTGAAATTTCATTCGTCGGTTGCCGCAGTATGTTTGCTGCTTGATATCCGGCCCTACTACATATTGGGATGCTTCTTGTTATGGCACACAACCTTAAATTTTTCCTTATTCCGAACTCAAAAAGGGAATTCTTATCACTAATGAGATTTTAAGGGAGAAAAGAGGAGGATAATGAGAAAGTTGGCACTGGTGTTTAGTATAACGTTCGCCATAATATTTATCGCGCAGGCGGCATATGATTGGAAGAGGTCTGCTATCGCGAAATATATCAAAACCCAGATCCGGCAAGCAAAGCTCATAAACATTGTCACAAAATATAATATCAAACCAGAGGGACTGGAGGGATAGGAGGGCAATATGAGCGTCTGTAGAAGGAACCGATTCTATCTGTATTGTCCCCTAAACTCAGGGATTAAATATCCGTGAATACTGCTATAAAACACACGTATCATACTCAAACAAATCGTGTGATATCGTTTTGCTGCTTTGGCCGGGGAACGTTTCGGGCGTTTAGCGGAGGGCTTACCAAAAAAGTTTGGTGAAGGAGCATCTGGCACCCCGGCCATTTAACCCTTTCTTTCGAAATTTCAAACACTCTTTAAAAAAGGACAAATCCATTTCACAGGTGTAGATTGTTAGAATGAGGAAAGGGTTATGGCAATGATTTTTTAGAATGCGTTGACAAATAGATTAAGATTATCGAAATAAATGAGCCTCTTTACAGGGGCTTTTTTATTTTGAAAAAAGGGCGGC
>JAYEFV010000523.1:0-7526 GCA_034658755.1 Thermodesulfobacteriota bacterium
ACGGCTTCTGCGATCTTGTCCAGATTGATATGACCGGGAATAATGGCGTTGGCTGAATTGGCGATACCGATCAGCGGTTTTTTGATTTCATCATCTGTGTATCCGATTGCCTTAAACAAAGAGCGGTGGGGCGCTCGTTCAATACCTTTTTTGGCCAGATCACTTTTCATTAAATCAATCTCCTCAAAAAAAAATCCGTTACCGGCCTTTTGGGCTGATAGCGGATTTTATTTTTTTGTTTTGCTATAAAATCAGGCCATTATCAACCCTTTTCCTCGCAGTAGATTAGTACATCTACGACGAGGAGAATAATAAGGCTAATAAGGTTGTTAATGGCGATAAAGTTTTTCATGATACCCTTCGAATTAAATTAAATAATCTTTTAACGGTTCTTAAGTATATTGTCAAGCTTTTTCTTTATTACCTAACCCGGACAAGCCGGCCTCCGGCTCGTAAGCCTCCGGATCGGAGAAAACCAAAAATATTTGCCACAAAGGCACCAAGACACAAAGGATATATTTATTATTCTTTCTTCATGCCTTAATGGCAGAATGGAAAAAGTTTTGCCACAAAAAGCACAAAATTTACAACTAAGCGCCTAAATTCTTCAAAAGAAAATACTAAAGTCCCCATTTGGCCATAAATGATGTTGACTTTTGTGGCTCACTCGGGCTACTATTTTTATGGAGGTGATAATTATGGCAAAAACAGCAACAGTGCGAGCAAGGATTGAACCCTTACTAAAGCAAGACGTGGAAAAGCTTTTTAAAGAAATGGGTCTTACCACGACTGAAGCAATAAACCTGTTTTATCGACAGGTCAAGTTAAGGAACGGGCTTCCATTTAGTGTTGTTATTCCCAATAAAACAACTGAAAATGTATTCAAAGACACAGACGCAAAAAGGAATCTTATTCGTTGTGAAGATACAAATGATATGTTCGATAAGCTGGGGATATAAATGCGAAGTCCTTCATACACCAAACAATTTGCAAAAGATCTGAAAAAAATGGAGCAAAGGGGAAAGCCCCTGGAAAAAATGTAACGGATTCTCAAAACACTTATAAATAAAGAACGTCTTAACCCAATATACAGGGACCATAAACTCATTGGAAACTATAAAGGCAGGCGGGAATGCCATATCGAACCTGACTGGCTGTTGATTTATAAGATAATAGATTCAGAAATAATCTTCGAAAGAACAGGCACACATTCTGATTTATTTGAATAAATTTATAAAACATTCCTCAAAAACAATTCATGCAGACTCTAATTTTAAACCCAACCATAGTCGGACTCTGTCCAATAATTTAATTATGGATTATTCATAATTTTCCCCTTGATTTTTAAATGGTTATAGTGTTTATTCGTAGGCGTTCACGGGTTCAAAGGTTCAGGGGTTCAAGGTTCCATTCTCGTCCCCGGACTGCATTTGGGATGCGTATTTACGAGAAAAGCGTCAGTTTCGTCAGGCCTAATCCAAAATTTGAAGCCAAATTGGCAATTACTTGGGAAAATGAACATTTGTAACGAGGACTTCGGATCTTCAATGCCTTCTTTGTCCTTAACCCTGAACGTTGAACCCTGAACCTGTGAACGGTTACAAATAATCTTTCTTGATATTAGGCGAAGCAAAACCGGTTGTAAGTGATTTTTGTTCTTTGGCAATTTATGAAATTTATTTACTTTGCTATGGGAAGGATTTGGGAAGGATTGCAAAAAGGTGTTCGTTACGATTCCTGTGTGAAATCTACATTAGGATAAGTAAGTTTCCGGGTGATGCTTCAGGCACGAAACCTTGACCAGAAAACCGGAATTAGGGAAAATTGACAAACACAAGATATAGGGTTGGGGGCAAATCTGGAATAGGCAATAATTTTTCACATGAGGGATCGATATCTAAATAGTATCACAAGCTTTTGACATAACTAAATATTTCAGGTTATGGCAAGGTATATGGAATCGGCATAAATTGACTTTGAGTTGAGGTTCGGCAAAGTATACTAAGTTTGATTTCGGTTAGAAATCTTCAACCTTTAGATCTGCAACAGCGGTAATATTTGACCACTCACCTCATAAACCGAAAGGAGGAATGATATGAATAGAGCTATCATGGTGTTGTTTTTTGGAGTGCTTGCGGCTGTAGTTGCAGCAACTTCAAGCTGGGGAGCAGGGCTTTGGTTGTATGAACTCGGAACACCCAACATGGGTACGGCTTCCGCCGGCCGTGGCGCTATTGCTAAGGATGCCTCCGTAGCGGGTGTTAATCCGGCCGGGATGACAAAGCTGAACCGCTCCCAGTTGCTGGTCAGTGCCGTTGGGCTTTTTAGCGATTCAAAATTTAAGGTGGATTCAGCTGCTTTCGGCGGCGGAGACGGTAAAAATAACGAAGATGTAGCACCGGCTGGCAGCTTCCATTATGTCTACAGTGCAACCTCCAGTTTAAAGTTAGGCATAAGTGCCGCATCTCTTTTCGGTGCTGGCAGTGATTACGATGATGACTGGGCTGGGCGTTATTACGTTTTAGAAGGAAAATTCGCTGCTTTTGCGATCAACCCGGGAATTGGCTACCGGGTCAACAGATGGCTCTCTCTGGGTGCCGGCCTGGGAATTGTTAGGGCGAACCTTAAGAATAAAGCGGCCATCAACAATCAGTTAACAGATCCGGGATTTCCTGACGGTAAAATCGAGTTTGAGGACGATGATGTGGGCTTCGGGTTCAATTTGGGGACCCTCATTGAACCGAGGGACGACACCCGTTTCAGCATTAATTACCGGTCGCAGGTGGACCTTGAGTTTAAAGACGATGCAAAGTTAAAAGGCTTGGGGCCAACCCTTGAATCATTGCTGAATCCCAATCTCGAGGTAAAGATAGAAATGACGCTGCCTCAATCAGTAGTCCTCAGCGGCTATCATGACCTGACAGACAAACTGGCCCTCGTGGCCAGCGTCGGCTGGCAGGATTGGAGTGTGTATGGCCAACCGAGTGTCACAGTGCAAAATTCTGACGGTATAAGCTTTGATGTCGATCAAAATTTTAAGGATACCTGGCATGGTTCCATCGGCGCCCAATACCGGATTGCGGATGCCTGGCTTTGGTCGGTTGGATTTGCTTACGACAGCTCGCCGCTGGATGATGAGGACAGAACACCTGATTTTCCGTTGGACCGCCAGATCCGCCTCGGAACCGGTCTACAGTATGATTGGAATCAGGACATCATTATAGGAGCGGCCTACACGTATATTGACACCGGAGATGCCAAGATTGACTGGGAAGGCAAGACGCTTCAAGGTGATATCAAGGGGGATTATGATCCCCACCACATTAATGCATTTGCGTTAAATCTGATCTGGAGGTTTTAATCCAGCCTCTGACGGGAGCAGACTTTGATTGGAAGGACCACGAATCTTGTCGGGTACCTAACCGATCAGGCCGCTTTGTCCGGCGTGCTCAACGGGCACTCCTGCCTTCGACCTTGAAAAATTGAAGCCATAAAATCTTTAAAATTACGATTTGAAATCTTCAATCCGAGACCTGTACTATCTGCAATGTATGGCAATGCGCTTAATTTTTGTGATATCATATGGTTGTCTCTTAATAGGTTTTCACGGTAAAGGCTCTAAATTATATTTACGTACCACAATATATAGTATATACTCTTTTCGCTGATTTTTTTATGGCGCTGATAGATTCCTGCCTTGAACCTTAAACCCAAACCACCCTAATGATGATTTTGATTTAGATTCGAAATCATCAGATCAAACCCGTGTTTACTGCTTGCATTTTGAGGTCGGTCCAGTGGTTTTTACTGATGCAGGGAGCCTTATTTTAACATTATTCGGCCCTCAATGCCTCGATGGGATCCAGGTTGGCGGCCCGGTGGGCGGGTAAAACCCCGGCCAGAAGACCGATAAGCGCTGCCAGGATTTCAGCCATCACCACATACAGCTACTGAACAAAGGGGGACGGGGTTGAATCTAGGCGCTTCTTTTTTCATTTGTTTGTGGTAATGAAGTCACATGCCACGTCAAGCCAGAATAGATGCTCGCCTGCCTAGCCTGAGCTCGCGATGGCGGGCAGGCGCCAGGTGACTTGCATCATATCATATGCAGGGGTATCGAGCGCCGAAACATTTTTAAAGACTATACCGATCGAAACCGGTTTCTGGAAAGACTCGGTTCTGTTTTGCAAAAGACCTCCACACCCTGCTACGGCTGGGCGCTGACAAAGATTACCGAAAGGGTTGCAGAAACCTTTGGCATTGAAAAAGACCAAGTGGTTGTTGCCGGAAAACAGGCCGATTGGTTACGTGCCCGTAGTGTGAGACCTTTGCAAAACGCCCCCTTTTGCCCAATTCCAGCGTCAGTCTCAAATTTTAATCCTCAAAATACTCAATGTATTCCTCCGGTTAAAATTTTCGCCTTTCTTGGTCTTGAACAAAATTGAACATTTTGCAAAGGTCTCAGTCTTCTGGCCTACTGGGCGATTCGGGATCTGGGCCTGACGGCAACGGAGGTTGGCAAGTACCTCGGGCTGAACAAATCCGCTGTCAGTCGGGCGGCCACTAGATGCCAAAAACTGATCGTCGATCAATTCTTGTCCCTGAAAGACTAGAAACGCGTAATTTCAACCCCGTCCCCTTTATGACGGATAAAAAGCAGCATTTACCCTATCTCTCGAACCCTGGGCTTCGTCATGTTGTGCTGACTTACCCGGAAACTGGGCCTTATATGCTGTTTCTGTTTCCCGGATCAAGTCCGGGACAGGCTAAGCTAATGGATTTGCACTCCAGGTTGGTGCTCCTTTTGGTTACTCTCGCCTGCGGCTCGCCTTACGCTTCGCTCCGGCCCTCCGGATCTTCCCTCACGGAAACGCCCTTGCCTTCGGCTATTATTTATGTTAACAAATCATAGACTTATTAACAGGGTTCACATACAGGGGACTTTCACCCCATAAGATCACGTCCATGCCGGGTGTTAGCCAGGAAAGGAAATAATGAAAATTACATTTGATGATATTGAAAACGCATTTATGTTTGTCAGCATGCAACCGGAGTTCGGAAATCAAGCATTGCTTTCTAAAACAACAGGAAAAATTTATTATATTTCTGAATTTGGGGATTCTGATGAATTGCCTGATGATATCGAAGATTCGGATGACTATATCGAGATACCACATAAAAATGAATTGGATTTAGGGAAACAACTTGTATTCCAATTTGTGACTGAGTATCTTCCTGATGAATATGATAAAGTTGCCAAAATATTCCGACGAAAGGGAGCTTATTCAAGGTACAAAGATCTACTTGATCAAAAAGGCCTCTCAGATCAATGGCACAAATTTGAGGATAGCAAACAAACTAAAGCTCTTAGAAAATGGTGTTCTGAAAATAATATTGATTTTATTGGCTAACATCACGCTTGAACTCCACTCCAAGTTTATTCTCGCCGCAAGCGGCTCGAACAAACGTTGGAGCGGAAATCCCGCCTTCGGTGGGGCTACCGCCCCTTGCTTGGTTTAGAAAAATACTAAAGCATTTTTCTAAACCAAGTCGGGGTTCCGCTCAATTTGGCATTAAAATACCTATGTATCTGCAAAAAATATGTCCTCTAAGAATTGCAGATAATGTAAACGTCCCTGGATTGTTAACAACAAAGAAAAGTTGCATTTCTGGAAAATTCAGATGTAAAAACTTCCTATGACACGGTGGATCAAAAATATTGCATTGATGGTGGTCAGCATTACGATCGCTTTATTGATCTGTGAGGGAATCGTGCGGATTTTCGGACTCGGGGGAACGTCTTTGACGCGGGGTATGCTTCATCAATATGATCCGGATGCCGGCTGGAGATGCTATCCCAATCTTGATACACGCTACATCCTGCCGGAGAGCTTTGATGTGCGTGTGCGCTGCAACAGCCAGGGGCTTCGCGACTCGGAAAAACGTTTTGCCAAGCCTCCGGGAATACGGCGGATCGTCGTTCTGGGAGACAGTTTTATGTGGGGGTACGGGGTGGAAAACGAAGAAATGTTCTCAGCGGTTCTGCAAGATTTGCTTTCCGGATCTGAGACCGTAAATTTCGGCGTTAATGGTTACAGCACTGTTCAGGAATTGGTGCGTTTGGAGATTGAAGGGCTTCGCTATGAACCGGATGTGACCGTGTTGGTCTTTGTCTGGAACGATCTGGAGGATAATTTTGACGATAAACATGGGGGGCGCCCGGTGGCGGTCCTTGAAGAAGATAATTCTTTACGGATTGCAAACCGGCCGGTGAGAAGGCATTGGAAATCACCCTTAAAGCAGTGGTTTTGTCACCATTCGCATTTATTCAGATTCGGGGAGTACAACATAGAGCTGCTGAAGCTCAAGTTCAGGGACAATCAGCGTGCCGGCCTTTCGATACCCAAAATTCCAGTACCAGGTGTTGCCTTTGCGGCCGAAAATGACAAAAAAACGGCCAGAATGAAGTTCTCTATGACCGATATCTATGCACCCCCTGGACCAGAGATCGATTTTGCCTGGAAGGCCATTGAGCTTTTGCTTGGAAGAATCAAGCAACTGACGACTAAAGAAGGAGGGCGCCTGGTGGTTGTCTATGCGGCATCGTTGGAAGCCGTGGACAGGGGTATCTTTGTCAAACTCATTCGTAAATTCGGGCAAGATCCGGACTCAATGGCGTTTAACTGGGATCGCCCTTCAAATCGTCTCGGCGAAGTATGCGCCGCCCTTGATATCCCTTATGTCAATCTCAACCCGGTCTTTCGGCAGCAATTCAAAAAGACCGAACTTTTTTCGAAGAAGAACCCTCATTGGTCAATGGCCGGCCATCGCCTGGCAGCGCAAACCGTAGCGGAAAAGATTAAAGGTTTTTAAAAATATATAGCTTCTCACGTCCCGATAACCCTCCATTCTATCGATTTATCAGCCTGGTGATAACCGCCCCTATAACGAACATTATTGCCATCACCGCACCCATATAGCCCCAGTGGTAAAGGGAGAGTGCCGTGGTTTTAAAGACGATGTTCATTACCGGCACATAGACGACCGCCACTTGGAGCAACACAGAAAGAATTATAGCCCCGATAAGATACAGGTTTGAGAAGAATGGAAGCTTGTACTGGGAACGGATCATAGTGACCCGCACCATCTCGAGCATTACGATGGAGGTGAAGGCAATCGTTCGCGCGATTGTGTTCCCTTCGGGAAGAAACCGATTAAAGAGAAAGAGGACTCCGGCTGCCATGAGTACTGCTATGATGATAATGTTTGTCGCCATGTTTTTTGTTATAATCGGTTCACCGGGATTGCGTGGCGGTACATCCATGATTCCTTTTCGTATGGGATCAACACCTAAAGCTACTGCGGGAAGGCCATCTGTAATGAGGTTCAGCCATAAGATCTGCGTGGCCAGAAGCGGCATTACTATGGCTCCGGAAGAGTCTTTAAAGCCAATGATCATGGCTATGAAAAGTATTAAGACTTCACCCAGATTGCTCGAAAGCAGGTAATTCACGAATTTCTTAATG
>JAYEFV010000524.1:0-1748 GCA_034658755.1 Thermodesulfobacteriota bacterium
CTTCCAGAGGGCGCCGAACCAATAAACAACCATGTGGCGATTTATCGTCATGATGAAAAAATTGAATTTTATACAGCATCAGGCCCAATATACTCTTGCAAGGAAAGTGATCTGTATGCTCTTCGACTGGCTCAAGGGATTATCGTCACACAGACATCCACAACTCCAGCCGAAATCGCCAAAGCATTAAATATCAACAGAACAACTGCATATCGAAATTTTAACAGGTATCAGCAAGACGGACCTGCTGCCCTAATCATTGACAAAAAAGGCAACCGCAAAGCTTACAAACTTAACGGAAAGGCTAAACGCCAAGTACAAACACTTCTTAACGAAGGCTATTCGTTAAAAGCAGCGGCAACGCAAGCTGGTATCACTGAAGGCTGCATCCGCTATGCAATAAAGAAAGGCACGATAGTAAAGAAAAAGCAACCGGATGAGAAACCGGAGCCACACCAGAAACTTAAAAGTGCTTCAGAGCGTTCAACAGAAGATGATAGCTGCGTCATCGGGATCGGTGCCAAACGCGAAGCAGAACGTGTTCTGGCAAGTATCGGTAAAATAATTGAGGCAACTCCTCATTTTAGCGCCAGCGAAGGGGTTCGACATGCTGGTGTGCTGCTGGCACTGCCGGCATTAGCAAGAGTTGGCCTTTTGGAAGCCGGGAGAAAGGCATACGGTGCCCTTCATAAAGGCTTTTATGGCTTACAGTCGGTTTTGCTGACACTATCGTTTATGGCTCTTTTGAGGATCAAAACACCTGAGCAGTTAAAAAGGTGCAATCCCGGCGAACTGGGCATTGTTTTGGGCCTTGATCGCGCACCTGAGGTAAAGACGCTGAGAAAAAAGCTGAAGGAGATGGGATTACGCAATAAAGCCGGTGATTTTATATCATTTTTATCTAAGAGATGGGCCGATCAAGATAAAGATGTAATCGGATTCGCATATGTTGATGGTCATGTACGTCCCTATAATGGCCGTAAGCATAAGCTGCCTAAAACCCATGTTGCCAGGAGACGTCTTTGCATGTCTGCGACGACTGATTTCTGGATAAATGACGCAAATTGTGAACCATTATTTTTTGTAACAGCGGCAGCCAATGATAGTCTGTTGTCGATGCTCGAAAAAGAAGTTATTCCGGAATTGAAAAAACTTGCAGGAAAAGGCAACAGGGTAACACTGGTTTTTGATCGTGAAGGGTGGAGCCCAAAATCTTTTGAGAAATGGTTTAAAGCAGATATTGATATCATCACTTACCGTAAAGGCAAATATAATCCATGGCCTGAAGATTGTTTTATTGAAGTTGAAAGCCATGTCCGAGGTAAAGCTGTAAAGTATTTACTCGGTGAACGCAGTATTAAAATAAATGAGGATTTCTGGCTGCGAGAGGTCAGGCGACTGTGTGACGACGGACATCAGACAGCGATAATAACCACCCGGCAGGACATTAATTGTGAACAGGTTGCGCGACGAATGTTTTTTCGATGGAACCAGGAAAACTTTTTTCGTTATATGCGTGAGGAATATGCGCTTGATCATCTTGTAACAAATGATGTTGAGCCTGCTGATGTAGAGCGCTTGGTGCCGAATCCCGAAAAAAAAGAAAAAAGGAAACTGACAAAAGGTCTCAAACGAGAACTTGAGAAGCTAAAAAAAGAGTATGGGGACAAAGCTTTTCAAAATGATGAAACGCGCCGTCCTACCATGCGAGGCTTTAATATTGCAAATCCTGGTTATAAGAAGAAGAT
>JAYEFV010000525.1:0-7498 GCA_034658755.1 Thermodesulfobacteriota bacterium
AATTCTCAACAAGATATTTTAAAATCCCTTTCCAAGCATCTTGAAGAGAACTACAGCATAAAGAGCATCGAGCTGAGAAAGACTGATCGGATGTCCCGGCCAGGAATGAAAAAATGCATAGAAGAGAAAATAACCATTTTTATTTATGGAGGAGTCAAGTGCCCATGAATTCCGAAAAATGAATTTTTAAAAACAGAGTTTTTCAACGTTATACCTATGAAACACCCAATATGTATAACAAAAACAATTAAAATGGAGGAGAAGATAATGGAAACCATAATTGAAATTGATCAAAAATACCATGAGAAAATGCCTCTGGAAAAAAAGACTGAATTCTTATTTGAGTATAAAAGTAAATTATATGACAATACCTTGGATGACAACTACCACACGCTAAAGAGAAATCTAGGCTTCGCATGGTTTGATAGGATGTTGGGAGATTGTCAGAAAGGAAACTGCCCAAGATATTTTTCTAATGATATTTTTTATGCGTTAACTGATATATCCCTCGAAGGATACGCTCTGCAAAAGGCGCATCATTTTTTAGGTGCCGAGGTTGGAATTAATGATAAAGTTAATGATAAAGAAAGATATGTTAAAGGGCTTGGAAAAATTAATAATGTTTTGGACTGTAAAAAAGAAACTAAAATTAACATTAATTTGTTCAACCAAGATTCGAGGCAAGTTTACTATAAGACAGAAAAAAAATCAACATTCTATCAGTCTGCCAGACTTCGAAGAGCCTATTGGAATTATTTAAAGAAATATCCAAACAATGATGAAATAGAAGACTATTTTTTTACATGTGAATTTATAGACAAGGTCCATCGAATTTATAACAAAAAAAGATGTACATCAGAAGACTTTGAAAAGTATAAAGAAATATTGTCTGAAAATCTTCATATTGCAAACCCTTTAGACTTATACCGGCTTTGTATTATTAGAAAAAAGGCAAGCATAAATTGATATTCATTCCACTACGGTAGGTTGTTGGAACCATTTTTAGAAAGGGAAGCAAATGAGGCCGCGTTATGTGTGCCATGCACCTTTCATCGAGATGGGTTTCGGCTGATAGTGTGACCTTGTCACTGCCGAGACATTTCTGAAAGAACATTATCGCAAGCTGCCCCGCACCCTGTTGCGGTATGCCATTGGAAAGCTGCCGGAACTAAAAAGACAAAGATTTTTAAAAGGCAAAATGTTCACTATTTTAATTGATTTTGACAAACAATATGCTAAAATTATTTGTTAAAGAATTCAGGATAGTTATTTTCGGTTGACATCCTACCTGCCGAAGCAGGTCACGGCGTTGCATTCCCCTAAAAAAGGACCATATCTGATATGATACCTATCACGCATCAGCAATGGCTCTTATCAAACAGGATTTACCCTTTAAAAATATGATATCAAACCCTTAGACGCTAGTTGTAAGGGGCTAAATAGTTGCTTTTTGTATACAAGTTATTTATTAAAAGATATTTTGCATGAGATGTTGAGACCTAGTGCTTTTGAAATATTGAGTATTTATTAATTATGGCAATGTTAAAATTAAAAAAAGACAATAGTAACTATGATGACTTAATAGATATTCATGAAAGAATATCCATCGGAAGACATTCCGATAATGACATTATTGTCAAATCAAGGGAAGTATCTCGTCATCATTGTCTTATATCGATCGATGAGAATAAGCATGTGTTTGTTAATGATTTGAATTCTTTGAGCGGTACTTTTGTTAATAACAGAAAAATCGATAGAATTCAAGTAAATCAAAATGACATCCTGAAAGTGGGCAATGAACGGTACGTTTTTGTTGCTGCTGAAGACTTTGAAGCAAAAAAAGAAACGAAAAAACCGGCCATCAACTTGAAAAGCATTTTATTTAACGAATATTCCAAAGAAAGAATCGCTAGCATTAAAATCAGGTCAACTAAAGATGGTGCCAAAGAATTGCATTGCCCGAGCAATTCAATATATACAATTGGAAGATTGCAGTTTTGTGATATCTATATTGATGACAGCGCTGTTTCCAGAACCCATGCAACAATTGATGTTCGAGAAAATCGTGTTGTGATAACTGACTCAGATAGTACAAACGGAACATTCGTAAACAATGAGA
This sequence comes from Thermodesulfobacteriota bacterium, assembly GCA_034658755.1. Taxonomy (GTDB): domain Bacteria; phylum Desulfobacterota; class Desulfobacteria; order Desulfobacterales; family UBA11574; genus S5133MH16. Next base: position 2,120 of record JAYEFV010000525.1, read on the forward strand.
TGATTACACGAAAAGTATTAGAAAATGGGGACATTATTGAAATAGGCGGACTTCAATTTTTTGTGTCTTTTGATGTAGATACCAAGCTATATTTCAGTTCTTTGAAAAAAAGTAAAAACATTACTACCATCGATGTGTTGGAAGATTATGAAAATATTATTAAGATATATAAAAGTGAATATAACGACCGTATTTTATTAGAAGTTGAGCGTCAATCACTTATTTTTTGTCAAGAATTTGAACATTTATTTAGAACTCATAAAATTTTAAATTCACAACAAAGGAGTATCTTAAAATTTATTGATATGTTTTCCAGATCGATGCAGGTTGTAGATGCCTCCACATTGAAGACACTTGCCGGTCAAAATAATGGTATAGAAACGATTACTTCGGATTATATGCTAAGAATTAATGATATTATTATGGAAAGAGAAGGAGGGAAAATTGTCTATTTCGAAGAGATAGACCCGGATGACCCGGCGGGAATCCTAATGAACGGCATATCTATAACTATTAACCATAATCTTCAACTGTTGGTATTTGGTATTCCTTACGACAATATATTATATTTAATTTATGCTTCAAGCTGGTTATCACAATTTCAGGTGGATGTGAATGAAACAATTTAGTTACATTATTGAATCGATATTCTTTCTCGCAGCAATCATTGTTTGCGGTTCCTTGATGGGAAATCCCGGATTCATTGATTACGATTTTCATCCATTCTATTTTGTAATACTTTTGATTACCATACGCTATGGTTATGGGAAAGGTGTTTTTTCAATGCTGTTCAGCAGCACCTTTTATATATTCTTTTATATATTTCAAAAGGGCTATATTAATTTTCATGATCTTTCGGAAGGCTGTTATCAACCTATTACATTTATCGCATTTTGGATGTTCATAGGCTTGCTGGTCAAAACGGACAAAAAAAAGATCAAAAAGTTGACAGAGGAAAAGAGAGAGCGAGAAAAGACGCTTTCCGACAAAGAAAGTAAAATCAAGAAGCTTGATGCCATTAATAAAAACATTTCAAAAGAATTAATCACATCCGATCAGAGCTTTAATATGCTATTTGAGAGAACGAAAAATCTCTTCAATGAAGATATTATGGTACTCTATCGTTCGGCATATGAAATATTGATAAAAACAATTCAGGCCCCAGAGGCTTATATCCTATATTTTGACGGAGACAGATTAGAAATAGCCGCACCGGAAAATCCGGAAAAGGATTGGAGATACTTTGAAACAAATAAAGAGGAAATTGAAGAAGTAAGAAAGTCACATGAATTTATCCGTCTCGACATGATGGATAGCCGTTCAATTTCCAGTCAGACACCGGTTTTTGTAGGTCCAATAATACACCAGTCCACAGATACTCTTTTTGGTCTGGCAATTGTTCAAGAATTGGATTTTTTGAAATACAACAAAAACACTTTTCGTACTTTTGTAAATCTTTGCAAATGGCTGGGGGAAATTTTATATTTCCGCACAAAACAGAATCTGGACATTATGCCGGTCAACAGGAGCATTGATTTTAATTATATCGTCGAATTCGGCTCAACCCGGTTCCAGATCAAAAAAAATGTTGAAGAATGTTTTTCTTAAATAACACAATTTTTTGTTTTCTCCTTGCTTTTGTAGGATTATTGGATGTCTGTGTATGGACAATCATAATGATCCATCCTGGAAATAGTGTTGTTTTTCCAATAGTTTTTTTGAGTGTCAGAGGCGTATTTTGCTTTATCTTGTTTCTTCTTGTAAGATACAAGTTAAGACATGAAGACGCCATGCTTCTGGGTCTTTTTACCTCTATTCTTTTCTATTTCTTCGGTATTATTGGCTTGTCAGGTATGTATTTTGTTTTTAACACTATGGCGAAACCCTCCGCTCAAAAAGCATCGCTATACCATATCGACAAGGAGGAGGGGGAAGAAACTCCAGATTCAATTGTTTCCGACCAACCGATCTCAATCCGTTTTGATGAATTGCGTGAGGTAGCTCCGCTGGCAGATGGAATGACGGATGATGATACTATAATACGAATTGCCGCCATCAGCGCGATAGAGGAAACGGATTCTACACATCTATTCAATATTCTGACCGATTCCAGAAAGGACACCGCCAAAGAAGTACAGTATAGCGCCCACGAAGCTTTAAAAAAAATCAGTGATGCGTATATGAAAAAAATTAGAAAACTCACGGATGTTATTAATAAATCCGGACCTGATTATGAGACCTTCAAGGAATTGGCGGACCTATATGCAGAGCTGGCGCATAAGAATATCGAACATCCAATTTTAGTCCGCTTTTATCGACAGGAAGCGATAAAATATTATTCAGACCTTTTAAAAAATTACCAACAGCATAGGAATGCGATTCTGGCAGGTCTTATTCCGGTATTATATGAAAATAGCGATTATAAAGAATGTATTAAATACTGCGAAGAATTGTACAAGGATCCTGAGTTATGCTCCAAAAGCATTGAATTTAAGGCTCGCTGTCTTTTCAAGATCAGAGATATCAGATCCTTGGAACAATTTATGCAAAAACAAAGAAATTCGAATCTGGCTGCGATAAATAATTTTATCGAGCTTTCCGAGTACGGTCTTTATGATGGATGATATTTGTTTTATTCTTGAAGGCACCTATCCTTTTTTGCGTGGCGGCGTTTCTTCCTGGACTCACAATCTGATTGAAGATATGCCGGATCTAACATTTTCTCTACTCGCGATATCTCCTGTAAAAGGACCGCCTAAAGAATTTGAATATCCCATTCCTGAAAATGTAACAAATATAGTAGAAACATTTCTATACAACGATATATTGCCTAATCAACCTTGTCCAAACAAGAAAAACAAGGACCTTTTTTGGGATGTTTTTTTTGATTATTTAACAGGTAAAAATAACCAATACGGCTTTCATTTTGAAAAAATGTTTCCCTTGCTTTGTGATACCGCATCAAGAGCAGTTAATGCGGTGGATATAATGAATTCCAGAGAATCACACGAATTAACTGAAAAGCTGTATGAAGAAAAAAAGAAGGATACCTGTTCTTTTTTTGATTTTTTCTGGACTTGGCGTTCTATGTTACTTGTATTCATTCAGGCTATAAATGTAGAAATTCCTCCTGCTAAAGTATATCATGCTTCATGTACAGGATATTCAGGCCTCATCGGTGCATTGGCTAAATTAAAATATAATCGCCCACTCATATTAACAGAGCACGGAATTTATACAAAAGAACGAAAGATAGAAATCAATCAAGCGGAATGGATTCAAAAAAAAGAGCGCAGCCGTATTTTTATCGACCAGTCCCAGGGAACCATAAAAGATTTGTGGCTGGATAACTTCTATCGTTTGGGTCGCGTAACATATGATCTTGCAGATATTATAACAACATTATATGGTGGGAATGAAAAACTCGAAATTGAATTTGGGGCTGATCCTAAAAAGATTGAAATCATACCCAACGGTGTTCAAATAGATAGGTTTTTCCCCCAACGCTCCATTTCGAAATCAGATCCAAATATTCGTAAAATTGGACTTGTCGGCCGAGTTGTTCCGATAAAAGATATCAAAATGTTTATTAAAGTGTGTAAAATCGTTCTTGATACCATGCCGAATGTTATTTTTGAAGTCATCGGTCCAATGGATGAAGATGAGGACTATCTACAGGAATGTATCGAACTATGCAAATTGCTTGGAGTTGAAGACAAGTGTATTGTCACAGGTCCAAAAAATCTTATAAAAGAAAACATTTATCCTCAGTTAGATATAATGGCGCTGACGAGCATCAGTGAAGGATTGCCTCTCACAATACTTGAAGCGCTTTGCGTGGGTGTCCCCTGCGTTACAACGGATGTCGGGGCGTGCAGTGAATTGCTTAATGGGAGGACTGAAGAAGACATCGCCTTGGGTATATCCGGATATGTTGTTCCAATCGGCAATGCGGAAGAATTTGCACAGGCATGTTTAAAAATTCTTCGGGATCCACAGTTGCATTCTCAAATGGTAGAAACGGGTTATAAACGGATTGACACCTTCTATAAACAAACAGACATCGTTAAACGCTATAAAGACTTATATTTATATTATATGAAGAGATAAATATGGCCGGTATTGGTTTTAGACTTCAAAAATTATTAGTTGAAGAAATCTATCTTTCGGCATTCAAAGGATTTTTTTACGCTTTGGTAATTACTTCCGGGCCCTGGCTAATCATGGTGATTTCGCTTGCGATGCTATCTATTTTCAGCTCTTTTATATTAAGCCCTGAAGATCGGCTGCTTTTTAACCTTTTACTGGTTCATATATCAGTGTTAACAATTATTACCACAGGTACATTTCAATTATTTTTCACCAGGATTTTTTCCGATAAAATGTACACAAAAGAACGCGAGGAACTCCCGAATGTCATCATGACAAACCTGACAATCACCATGGCAATTCTTATGATTTTAGTCTTTCCTTTTTTCGTAATTAAAACGGCCTTTCCTCCAAACATAACATTTCCAGTAAAAATGCTCTCTTTTTGTCTTGTTTTTGCGCTAAACATGATATGGGTACTGATGAATTACATCAGCGCAAGTGATGAATTCCTTGGCTTCATCACACATTACATTGTCGGTTCCTTCCTCAGCGTTGCTTTGGGCGGATTGCTGTGTTATTTTTCCGGTTTTTCCGGTTTTTTCTTTGGCTTTTTCGTTGGACAGGCATATATCGCAACGGTCTTATTTTATCAGACGATCAAGGTTTTTGGATTCCCGACCAAATTGCTTTTTTCCGTAATATTCGAATTTCCTCAATACCGCGTACTTCTTGTCAGTGGTTTTTTTCTATATATGGGCATTTGGATTGATAAATTTATCTATTGGTATGGTTCGTCAGGCCAACATCTGACTCCTGTCTTTTACTATCATTCAGAATACAATGACATTTTTTTTGTGGCCTTTTTATTAATGACACCCATTATGGCGATTTTTTTTATAACCATGGAAACATCTTTTTACAAAAGTTATTATGCTTATCATGAGAAATACGTGTATACCGCGACCCTTGAAAGACTTAAGGAATGTTGTCAGGAAGTTAGAAAAACCGTGAAGAATTCTTTCATAACTATTGCCCAGATTCAGGGGATCATCGTTGTACTTGGTATATTGTTTTCAAATGATATACTGGCCTTCTTAAAAATGCCTGTTGATCAATATCCTTTGTTCAACGCTATACTGATCGGGGTTTTTTTCCATATGCTCACTTTGATTATTTGTATTTTGCTGTTTTATCTTGATCTTAAGTTTGAAACGATGATAATTTATCTTAGCTTTTTTAGCTTAAATGGAATTCTAACGTTGATATTTATGCATGCAGGCGGAGGGA
>JAYEFV010000526.1:0-1741 GCA_034658755.1 Thermodesulfobacteriota bacterium
TGAATCAAACCGGACTTAACGAGAAGCTAGTCGAAAATCTTATCTTTAAACTCCTCCTCAGTCGGGGAGTAATGACCGGCAGACAAATTGCCGATGAAATCTGTCTCCATTTCGCAATTATTGAGCTGATCCTGTCGGATTTAAAAAGGCAGCTATTTCTAACCTACAGATCCGATGCCGGCATTAATGATTTCGCATACATTTTGACAGAACAGGGACGAGCCAAAGCGCTCATCGCTTCAGAATCTTCTGCCTACGTCGGCTCCGCTCCGGTTCCCTTCTCTGAATATTTGAAAAGCGTTGAGAGCCAGTCCATTCAAAAAGAAAATCCGGGAATTGAAGAATTACAAGATGCATTCCATGACTTAATGCTGGAAAAATATGTCTTTTATACCTTGGGACCGGCAATCAATTCGGGCAGGGGCGTGTTCTTGTATGGTGCACCGGGAAACGGTAAAACATCCATTGCCAAGAGAGTTCACAAATGCTTTAAAGATGCCATTTATATACCCAAAACACTGCTTATCAGCGGTGAATTACTGAAGTTCTACGACCCCCAGTGGCACAAAGCTGTTGAGAGTAAAGGGCTTCAATACGATAGACGATGGATTAAAATCCATCGACCCGCTGTTATCGTGGGTGGAGAAATGGATTTGGAGTCCTTGGGAATCAAATACAATCCCCAGACCAAAATTTCAGAAGCCCCCCTCCAGATGAAAGCCAATTGCGGCACCTTTGTGGTGGATGATTTCGGCCGTCAGCGGATCAGTCCTCGGGATTTGTTGAATCGATGGATTCTTCCCCTGGAAAAGCGAATCGATTTTCTAACCCTGTCCAACGGGATTAAATTTCAAGTCCCCTTTGACGAGCTGCTTATTTTTTGCACTAACATAGACCCTAAAAACTTATTAGATGAAGCTTTTTTAAGACGGATACCCTATAAAGTAAAGCTCAAGGACCCATCAGAAGAAAAGTTTCGGCACATCATGAAGTTTATGGCACCCAAATATGATATAGAGTATGATGATGATGCTGTAGATTTTTTAATTGATAACTATTTTCGTGGAAAACGCCCGTTCAGAAGCTGCCACCCCAGAGACATGCTCGAACAGATTGTCAATGCCTCAGTGTACCAGCGCATACAGCCCAGATTAACGAAAGACCTAATTAAACTGGCGGCTTTCAATTATTTTGCCGCAATGGAGCATACAAACAAATAAGGGGTGAGTTTCCTGCTTATGCCGGGTTTCAAAGGCCAACATCTTGAAGCTGAAATCGTCATAACAGCATATTTAACACTCCGAAGGAACCCCGGCCAATTAAAACTTTTCGGCATATTTCCTTTACAGTCACACACTCGGCATTACAACAATATAGTACCAACGCATTAGAAATACAGGCCTAAAAAATATGAAAAAATCATACTTTTAGCGTATTGACTTGTCTATATATAAATTGTATATGAATTTAGCTGTCTAAGGGGAATTGGATTGAATCCCTTTTTTTTAATAACCGAAAGTTCCTTTATAATAAGTGGAGGGAGGTCAAGAATGAAGAAAAAAATTATTGCTCCGTTTTTTGTTGTTGCTGCCCTTATGTTGGTTGTGAGTCAGGTCAGTTTTGCTCAGGATATGGAAGGAAAAATAGGCATAGGCGCAAGAGTGGCCTATGTAAATTATTCAGATGACGATATTACCGTTTATGGCGTGAAAGTAAATATTGATCCTGATGATGATGTCAT
>JAYEFV010000527.1:0-1736 GCA_034658755.1 Thermodesulfobacteriota bacterium
AAAATTATAAAATCTACAACCCAAGTATCATGATTAGCCAGAGTAGAGATGGAGAGATTGTCGGCAGAATGTGTAAACATAATGGCTGGAATGCGGTTCGTGGTTCTTCATCAAAAGACGGGAGGGAAGCTTTAAAAAAAATGATTACTAATTTAAAGGAGGCAAAACTTGCAGCTCATATTGTAGATGGACCCAGGGGGCCTTCCGGCAAGGTTAAGCCTGGTGTAATCCGTTTAGCACATGCTACCGACGCCGTGATTGTTCCTGTTTCTGTTTCTGCGGAAAAAGCATGGTATTTCAACAGCTGGGATAAATTTCTTCTACCAAAACCATTTGCCAAGGTGAGACTTGGTTTTGGGAAAATGATCAAATTTGATATGGTGAAAGATGAAAAGAGCTTTGAAAAGCAAAGAAAGCAACTTGAAGACATTATGCTCCCTGCGTTAATAGTTTAACCTAAGGGTTCACGAAAAATAAATTCACATTTTTACATCTCAGCTCCAGGGACAGCTTGATCACATCCTTGGCCCTGTCTGTTTTTTGCATGTAATTCCTTTTGATCCATTAAGGTCTTGTGCTGTTCAGCCCGACAAAGGCGCCACCGTTTCTCTGGCATAAAACGCGCATCAGGGTAGCAAATCGTTCTCCTGTGTTGCCGCGTTGGTTGGTTTTTTCCATGACCACCGGAAAACCTACGGCATGTATCCGGACGCGACGAGAACCGTCTTTTGTTGCCCTGTTGATTCTGTCTACCTCATTGATGACCGGTTGGATTGCCGTACCACTAAATTCGTCACCAAATACATAGAGGCTTATTTTTTTATTTTTCGAATAGAACCTGTTGATCGCTGCGGTAATCCCTTCCACCGGACTGCTGTTGCTGAAAGAGCTCCAGGAACTGAGGGCTGAGATGATAGCCCTGCGCCGGGCGGGGGTGTCCGGTATCCATTTTCCAGAATACTGGGAAAACAGGAAATTTCCCATATCGTTCATGATCTGAATACCTTTGACTTTGGGATAGATTTCGAGAGTCTCCCGCATTTTTTTCTGTACCAGGCGCCAGGCATTCCGCTGCATGCTGCCCGAGGTGTCGATGATAAAAACGATATACTCGCTGTCCACCGGGATACCTCCCACCGAACGGGTAATTTTTTTGGGTCGGCTTTTCAAAAGCCGCTTCATTTCTTCGGTCAGTTCCTGTCGTGCCCGGGCCAGTTTGCTTTCAATAATATTTTGTACCGTGGCGTCGTCTTTGGATGCAGCGAATTGGCCTTCAGCGTCCGAAAGATCGCCCTGGAGACGGGCGAGCTTTTCCTTCTCTTGGGACAACTGCTCCTTTTTCGCCGTCAGCTCGCGATTCAGGATCTGTGTTTCGCCCCGGATTTCAAACAGTTCGTTTTCCAGGCGAACGATTTGGGTCTGCATATTTTCCTTGATTTTTTCAATGACCACCGGTTCGGCAAATTTGGACAGTACAAACAGCAAAATGATGGCGCCGAAGCCGCAGCAGATACAATCAAGAAAGGAAAGGCTGAATATTTCTAGGTACCGTCTTCGGTTTTTCATAATGCATGAATAACAAATGGACTGAGGGAGTATTGGCGTATTTGCTTATTAATCTTTTCCATTATTCCAACACTCCATTACTCCATCTTTTGTAATGACGTTTAAGGTCATGTCATCTCGGACTGCGTTTACGGCCAATTTCTCGAAGGACAGAAAAAAGATCCTTTGGT
>JAYEFV010000528.1:0-7474 GCA_034658755.1 Thermodesulfobacteriota bacterium
TGCTCGGAAAAAGTCTCTGACGAAGCGGTAACGCCGTGAATTCCGTCTTTGCCGACCCGTCCGCCGCACATGATAAGCAGTTCTCCGGGAGATGTTTTCTTTATTTCCGCCGGTTCTTCCCCGATAAAAGCCGGCATAATTCCCAGCGCCGTTACAAAAACAAGGCACTTTCCCATATATCCTGGATGAAAAAGAACCTGGCCGAAGGTTGTGGGAATTCCGCTCTTGTTACCGCCGTCTCTTACCCCTTCAATAACACCATCCAGAAGGCGTCTGGGATGGAGATGCGGCTTAAGTGCCCCGTTATAATCCCTGGATCCAACACAGTAGCCGTAACTGCCCATGACCAGCTTCGACCCTTTGCCGGTTCCCAGGGGATCACGGTAAACCCCGACAATACCGGTAATGGCGCCGCCGTATGCCTCCATATTGGATGGAGAATTGTGGGTTTCCCCGGTAATAACGTAATAATGGCTGCTGTCAAATCGTCCCACACCGGCATTATCCCACAAAACCGATACAACCCAGGGATTTTTCTCCTTCAGGGTCAGCGTGGGCGTCTCGATGCAGGTTTTAAATAAATTGTCCACAACCTCCATCTTACCGGTTTCAAGATCCAAATAACGGAACAGCCCTCGAAATGTATTATGGTTACAATGATCGCTTCTGGCCTGGGAAATATATTCAAGTTCAATATCCGTGGGATCTGAAAGGTCCACGGAAGCCCGTGAGGCTTGCACCTCGGCATCCAAAAAATAGGACCTTATGATCGGTATATCCGCAGGGTTCAATGCCAGGCCCCGCTCGTCACTAATATTTTTTAAGGCCGAATCGCTGTCTACCGATATTGTTGACACCGTGGGTGTATGGTCAAGTATTACTCTAGGGATGATAATACCGGTTCCCTCGGCAGGATTCCATTTGTCGACCGGAAAAATTTTCCACTGCTGGATGATATCATTGGCAAGAAGTTCGGCAGCAATCTTGTCCATATCTCCCGCGGTCAGGCCTTTACCTTTCAGGCAATACCGCTTTGAAGTGTAGATCGCTTGACCCGGCCCGAATGTTATCCCCAGAATATCTTCCACCGCCTCAACAGCGGTACTTCCGGGATTATCTCTGACGCCCGGTCTGTAGCCGACCCAGATAGTCCAGTCAAATTCCATATCAAGGGGATTCAAGGAGGAGATCTGTGTCACAGGATTGGTAAAGATTTCTGTTTGGATGGTTTTCAGCTGATTTTTGGAAAGATCGGCGTCAATGGTGACAATATAAACGCAGCGAACGCTGACGAGGTCGATACCAAAATAATTCTTTGCCTTCTGGCGAATTCCGTTCCCTTCAGCATCGAACAGTTCGGATTTTAGTGCTATCTCAAGTCGATATGGCATCGTTGAATTGCCGCTGTTCGTATTAACAATTAACTAAAAAAGACCCGTGCAATATCATTATAGAACACATATATCATCAGCAGTATCAACACAAATATACCTGCCTGTTGGGCAATCTCTCGCACCCTTATACTTACCGGACTTCCCGTGACCGCCTCGATAAAAAAGAAAAGAAGATGGCCGCCGTCCAGAACCGGGATAGGAAGAAAATTGAGAATGGCAAGGTTTATGCTGATCAGTGCAATGAAAAAGATCAAATTGGTCGCCCCCTCCCTGGCCTGCTCCCCGGCCATCTGGGCGATCATGATCGGTCCACTCAGTGTTTTTGGCGAAATAGTCCCCTGCAAAAGCTTTATAACACCCTTTATGGTCAGGACGGTGATATTATAGGTCTGTATAATGCTCTGCGAAAGGGACTGAAACACATTCAATTCTTTTGAAAACCCGTTACCTGATGCGGTAATTCCGATTACATACCGTTCTACATCTTCGTTAAATATATTTTTAAATGTTTTGATTTCCGGCGTAATATTTACAATTCGGGTAGAATCTCCTCGACGCAAGGATATCGAAAGGGGCTCGCCTTTGCTTCCCGTAATAATTTCTGCCATTTCCTCCCAGGTTGATAGATCAACTCCATTTATGGATGTGATCAGGTCGTCTTTTTCCAGACCTCCCCGGTATGCAGGCGTACCTTCCTGCACCTTTCCTATGGAAGGCTGCAAGATAAACATGCCGGAAATTTGAAAAATACCAAAGAATATTATTACGGCAAGAAGGAAATTAAAAAGAGGACCGGCTGCAACGATGAGTATCCTTTTCCAGACATTTTTGTGGGTAAATGAGATCGGAATGTCGGCGGGATCTAACTCGGCATCGGGTTGCTCGCCAACCATTTTAACATATCCGCCTAAAGGTATGGCGGAAATGATATAATCGGTAATGCCGATCTTTTTACCGATTAATCTGGGGCCAAAACCTAGTGAAAATTTTTCGACCCCCACGCCGAACAACTTGGCGACCAGGAAATGCCCCAGCTCATGAAAAAATATCAGTACGCCCAAAACGATGACTAATGCAAATATATTAACGCTCATGACCTTAATAGTTCCTGCTGAAAAATGAATGGTAACCGTTCACGGATTTTTTGAAATCACAAATTCCAAGTAGCAAACTACAAATAAATCACAAATCTCAAGCATCAAATCTCAAACAAATCTCCCTCCGGGCCGGAGGCAAATCTCAAACTCCAAATTCCAAACCGGTTCCCTCCGGGCCGTAGGCCCTATGGGCCGGAGGCAAAGCGATTGTTTTTTTTGTTTGGGGTTTTGAATTTCGGTCATTGTGATTTGTTTGTTATTTAGGATTTGTTATTTGGAATTTCCAATAACTCAACTACTATGTAGACGGATACGTAATTATTACATTATAGCTATATATTCCCAATAAATTCAAGCTACTTTTATTATATCCTGTCGATAAGATTTCGGGCCTGCTCCCGGGCCCATCTGTCAGATTCGATGATATCATCAAAGGCCGGGTTCGTAATAACAGTGTGGCTCTCCATTGTTTTTCCGATAACCTCAGGTATTTTGACAAATGGTACACGTTGCTTCAAAAAAGCTTGAACCGCCATTTCATTTGCGGCATTTAACACCGCCGGCAGCGTCTCTCCGGTTTGGCAGGCCTTATAAGCCAGATCAAGGCATGGAAATTTAATTAAATCGGGCTGTTCGAAAGTTAGCGCCCCGATCCCGGCAAAATCAGGCAACGGTTGCTCCAGTGCAAGACGTTCAGGATACGAGAGAGCATATGCAATTGCCCCCTTCATGTCCGGAATTCCAAGCTGGGCCATTACCGCTCCATCTTTAAAAGAAACCATGGAATGGATCACACTTTGCGGATGGATCAGAACTTCAATCTTTTCCTGTGAAACACCGAACAGAAATTTTGCTTCTATAACCTCAAGCCCTTTGTTCATTAGGGTTGCTGAATCAACACTAACCTTTTTTCCCATCTGCCAGGTTGGATGGTTGAGCGCATCCTGGGGTTTAATTTTCACAAATTCATTTTCCGGCCGGTTCAAAAAGGGACCACCGGAAGCGGTGAGGAGGATTTTATCCAGATCCTGCCTGCGGTTGCCTGCAATGCATTGAAAAATTGCGCTGTGCTCACTATCTATTGGAATTATCTTTACACGATTTCGCGCTGCCCTTTTTATAACAATTTCGCCGGCCATTACAAGGGTTTCCTTATTTGCCAGGGCAATGTTTTTCCCCGCCTCTATGGCAGCGAGGGTTGGTATCAGTCCGGCTGCCCCCACAACTGCGGTAACAACCATATCAACAGAATCATAGGTCGCTGCGGTACTGTAGCCGTCTTGTCCATACATAATTTCAACCTTTGACCCCGACGGAAGCATGCTTTTCAATTCAATGGCGCGAGTTTCATCAAAAACCACAGCGATGTCAGGGCCGAATTTTTCCACCTGACCGGCCAATAAGTTTGTATTATTTCTAGCTGCAAGCGCCTTTACGGTAAATCGTTCGGGAAACATTGCTACAATTTCAAGTGCATTGCGCCCAATGGATCCTGTGGATCCAAGTATGGAAAGGTTTTTCATTTTATAATATATATTCTATGAAAAAATAAGCGACCGGGGCTGCAAAAAGTAACGCATCAATCCGATCCAGAAATCCACCGTGACCGGGAAGTAATGCACCGGAATCCTTTATATTGGCGACTCTCTTAAGTTTAGATTCAAACAGATCGCCCACCTGTCCTGCAACACCGATGCAAAGGGAAAACAGGATACTTAAGTTCCACTGCAACAGCGGAAAAAAAAAGATTTTGAACAAAGCACCCGCGCATATATTGACGGCAAGTCCGCCAACAGAGCCTTCTATGGTTTTTTTCGGACTGACGGCAGGGCAAAGCTTATGTCGCCCCAAATACGACCCGGTATAGAATGCACCTGTATCACCCAGAAAAACCACGATTAATAGAAAAAAAATCCAGGAAACACCATCATCGCCATTCCGGATCAAAACAAGATACGATAGAAATAAAGGTATATATATAACCCCCAAAACCTGTTTGAAGACAATTCCCGATACGGATGCATCAGATTTAAATTTGGGAAGAGAGATCAGGGCAGAGACAATAAGATTTAAAGCAATAAGGCTTAAAATATTTTTGAATGAATTCATATATGCGGCCCAGATAATAGCCGGACCTATGATAAAAGCCAAAAGCTTAAAGTAAAATGGATTTAAGGGCTCAGTTTTGCCAAGTAAAATATGAAAAAATTCCCAAAGGGCTATGAGGCATACGGCACCGATAACCACAGAAAAAATCAATGTCCCCCCGCTGCCGATCAGCAAAACAAGAAAGGGAATGGCCACAAAAGCTGTAATCCATCGTTTCAAATGCATTTTGACTGGATTGCCGTTTACAAGTTATACAATCGCTTCGCGATTCTATGAAACGTCCGCCTTCAGCGGACTTTAAAAAAGGAAATTCTTATACAATCAAGTTACGAGCAAGTTAGTTCACTGAGTTTATACTGAGAAACAAAGTGCTCATCCCGCTATATGGCGAGATAAAATTTCCCAAACATTAAAATAATAGAATACATTAACTTTAGGCATTTTAGATTACTTTAGGCATTTCTTTTAGTTGTGTACCAACTTTACCGAACCTCCGTTCACGTTGCTGGTAGTCTTTCAGAATTCGAATAAATTCATCCTTCCCAAAATCAGGCCATAAGGTATCTGTAATATAAATTTCCGAGTAGGCTATCTGCCACAGGAGAAAATTGCTTATGCGCATTTCTCCGCTTGTTCTAATCAAAAGATCCGGATCAGGCATTCGACGTGTATACAGGTGTTCAGATATAATTTCAGGAGTTATTGAATCCGGAGCGATACTACCATCTTTGGCTTTTATTGCAATTTCTTTAACCATCTTGACGATTTCAGCCCGCCCGCCGTAGCTCAAAGCCAGGTTTAGGATCATGCCGTTATTATTTTTTGTTAACGCCATGACGTTATGTAATACTTTCCGGACATTTTCCGGTAACCGTTCTATCTGTCCGATGGCATACAAACGGATATTGTTATCCAGCATCTCTTTTTTTTCCGATTCGAGAAATTTTTTAAGAAGGATCATCAGAGCAACGACTTCGGATTTGGGTCGCTGCCAGTTTTCAGTGGAAAAAGCATACAGAGTCAGGCAGGAGATACCGATTTCTCGGCAGGCTCGAACAATGGTTCGAACAGTTTCCGAACCCTTTTCATGTCCTTGAATCCGATTTAAGAGGCGTTTTTTGGCCCAGCGGCCATTACCGTCCATAATAACGGCAACATGTGAGGGTAGTTTTGCAGGATCAAGATCATTGTAACTAGAGGACGACGTATTAGAATTCAAGGATTTCTTTCTCTTTTTCTTTACAGACATCATCGATAAGCTTGATATGCTTATCTGTTATCTTCTGGACCTGGTCTTGAGCTCTAAAGGCATCATCTTCCGAAATTTCACCATCCTTTTTCAATCCTTTCAACAGCTCGTTGGAATCACGCCTGATATTGCGTACGGCAACCCTATGTTCCTCGCTTTTTTTATATATAATCTTGACAAGTTCTTTTCTTCTCTCTTCGGTAAGCGGCGGAATGGAAATACGGATTAGCTTGCCATCGTTTGAAGGCGTTAACCCTAAGTCAGATTTCAATATAGCTTTTTCTATATCCTTAATTACGGAAACATCCCATGGCTGTATGGTAATAAGCCTGCTTTCAGGAATAGAAAGAGATGCCATCTGATTAAGAGGAGTCATTGTACCGTAGTATTCAACCCGGGTACTATCAAGAATGGACAGGGAGGCCCGTCCGGTCCGGACCTTCTTAAATTCATTTTTAAGAGAGTCTATCGACTTATTCATATCCTCCCGAGTTTCCTGATATATTGATTCAATCATGGATTTCCCCCTATTAAAAGTCAAATTGGTCGGTTATCTGGGTTCCCACCGATTCCCCACATATAACCCTTTTTATATTTCCCTTGTTTGTCAAATTAAAAACAACAAGGGGAAGCTTATTGTCCATGGCCAGAGAAATGGCTGTCATATCCATCACATGGAGCTGTTGTTCAATGACCTCCATATATTTAATTTTTTTTATAAATTTAGCATCCTTATCGACAAGCGGATCTGAATCGTAAAGGCCGTCAACCTTTGTCGCCTTTAAAAGGATATCGGCACGTATTTCCTGTGCTCTGAGCACCGCAGCGGTATCGGTGGTAAAGTAAGGATTGCCGGTGCCGGCTGCGAATATCACCACCCGCCCTTTTTCAAGATGGCGGATCGCCTTCCGGATGATGAACGGTTCGGCTACCTCATGCATGGAAATGGCGCTCTGGACACGAGTCATAATCCCATTTTCTTCCAAAACATCCTGTAAAGCCAGACTGTTAATCACCGTGGCCAACATACCCATGCGGTCTGCAGAAACTCTGTCTATACCATATGAAGTGGCGGCAACTCCCCTGAAAATATTACCACCGCCTACTACTATGGCAATTTGAACGCCTAAATCAAATGCCGAGTGGACTTCTTCAGCCACATATTTTATGACGTCAGGGCTTATTCCAAAATTCTGATCACCCATCAACGCTTCACCGCTCAGTTTCAATAGAACCCTTTTGAATTGAGGCATTGTCAAAGCCTATTCCTCACCTATTTTAAACCTTGCAAAACGTTTAATTGTAATGTTTTCGCCGATTTTTGCAATAATTTCATTTAAAAGATCTTCAATGGTTATATTGGGATCACGAACATAGGCCTGATTCATCAGGCAGTTATCCTGAAAATATTTTTTAAGCTTGCCTTCTACTATCTTGTCTACTATTTTTTCAGGCTTGCCCATTTCCAGGACCTGTGCACGGTAAATTTCTTTTTCTTTGTCGATGGTTTCTTTGGGGACATCTTTCTGCCATATACCTATAGGATTGGTTGCTGTAATATGCATTGCGATATTTTTTGCAAATTCCTTAAAATCATCATTTTTTGCAACAAAATCAGTTTCACA
>JAYEFV010000529.1:0-1732 GCA_034658755.1 Thermodesulfobacteriota bacterium
TATCCATTGCTCGCCCTGGACGTATGACACCTATGTACCTCTCTTCTTCGCGGGTCATGGCATACCTGCCCGGCGAATTGCGCGGCCTGTTACACCCTATGATATCGCTGCAACCATCGCGACCTGCATCGAAATCAAACCGCCTTCGGGTTCAGTGGGTATCCTTTTGGTCGAGGTATTGAAGGGGAAGTGATATTAGTGGACTATGATCAGTGATCAGTAGATAATCTACGAACATTCCTATATTGCGCACTACGCGGCCGGATGCGAAAATTCGGGATTCAAGGGACATAGTTGAGAGGGACGCCGGATTAAATTATTATTGACTTTCAAAAATATCGGACTATAATGTAACCATGATTGAAAGAAAGCTTTTTTCAGATCTGGTAAGCCATCTCCCCCAAAAAGAGATAAGTATTATCACAGGGCCTCGCCAGTCCGGCAAAACGACTCTCATGGACCTGCTGAGGGAACACCTTGATAAAAAAGGTGAGCGAACGCTGTATCTGAATCTTGATATTGAATGGGACAGGCCTCATTTTGAATCCCAATCGGCGTTGCTCAGGAAAATAGAATTGGAGTTAGGCAAAGAGCGGGGTTATGTTTTTATTGATGAAATACAGCAAAAAGAAAATGCCGGTCTTTTTCTTAAGGGCCTTTTTGATCTGAAGTTGCCGTATAAGTTCATTGTGTCCGGTTCAGGAAGTCTCGAATTAAAAGAGAAAATTCATGAATCTCTTGTCGGCAGAAAACGGTTATTTGAACTAACCACAATTACGTTTGATGAGTTTGTCCACCACAAAACAGATTACAAGTATAAGGAAAATCTTGCGGGATTCCTTGAAATAGAAAAGGACAAAACCCATCAATTATTAATGGAATATATGAATTTTGGGGGATACCCACGTGTGGTGCTGGCGTCGGAACAAACAGAAAAAATTCGGATTATAGACGAAATTTATCGCAGTGTCCTCGAAAAAGACATCGCATATCTTCTAAAAGTAGATAAAACGGAGGCATTCAGTGCTCTGATAAAGGTCCTTTCCAGTCAAATCGGGAACCTTATCAACTACTCTGAACTGTCATCCACACTGAATATTTCATATCAAACGATAAAGAAATATTTGTGGTATTCCCAAAAAACATTCCTTTTAGATATTATTTCGCCTTATGCTCGAAACGTGAGAAAGGAAATCACAAAGTCACCGGTTCCTTACTTTTGGGATCTGGGCCTGCGGAATTATGCTTTAGGCATTTTTGGCCACCTGGGCAGTCCATCAGAGTGTGGATTCATTTTCGAAAATCTTGTCTTTCTACTGCTCAGAGAGAAAATTAGACTTGAAGCAACAAAGCTGAATTTCTGGCGCACAAAGGATAAGGCTGAAGTCGATTTTATACTGGAAAGGGGCAGAAATGTAGTTCCAATCGAAGTTAAGTATAAATCTTTAAAGAAACAAGAAATTTCACGTTCTTTTCGCAGTTTTATTGAAAAGTATTCACCCGATAAAGCCTATATCGTAAACCTTGATTATAGTAATACCCTTAAAATCAATAAGACTACGCTTTTCTTTCTGCCATATTATGAATTGCTCTAAAACATAAAACAAAGGGGTCATGTCTTGAAAATTGAATAATTTGGGGGTGTGTGCTATATGCCTTGTAACAGACATATTTTTTAAGGGGGCATATGGCACGACAGTTAAGGATTAATTATCCCGGCGCTTTTTATCAC